>USNU01000159.1 GCA_900556095.1 uncultured Bacteroidales bacterium
AGGGCATACGCCGAGACAGGGGAACGGTTTTGGCTATCGGAGAGCCATATACGGCGCGTGATTGCGCACTATGCGCAACAAAAGGGGCGGAAATGATGTATCTTTGCAGTGTCTTTCGAAAGTTGAGAGTTGAGGGTTGAGAGTTGAGAGAAGTTACCACCGCGATAGTATCTTTGTGCGCGAATACACCCGTGGCGATACCATTTATCTCAACCGGGAGGTACAGATACAATTACCGCCCGAGAGACATATCCCCGGGCGGTAATTGTATTGGCTTGGACAGGCGGTATAGCGATTTTCCGTATTTGCCTTTGGCTAATACTGAAAATCAAATTATGAATAAGGAATTACATGTTTCGCATGTCCGCTACTTGCCATTCATCATTCCTGATTACCCATTATTTCTCTCCCATTTCAGCATCGACGAGGATGCGTCCGCAGAACTCGCAAACGATGATTTTTTTGCGCTGACGAATATCCAACTGGCGCTGTGCGGGTATTTTGCTGTGGCAACCGCCGCAACTGTCTCTCTCCACCTTAACGACCGCCAATCCGTTGTGTGCATTTTTGCGGATACGCTTGAAAGCGGCGAGGAGACGCTCATCGATATTCTGCTCGAGTTCGGCAGAACGAATCATCAGAGCCTCGGTCTCGGCTTTGGTCTCTGCCATGATAGAATCGAGTTCGTTCTTTTTCTGGTTGAGATCTACCGTTTTGTCCTCGATGTCGCCAACGGTTTTGTTTTTCTCGGCGCGTCGTTCCTCGAGTTCGGCAGTGAAGTTGTGGATTTTTTTCTGGCAGAGTTCGATGTCGAGTTGCTGGTACTCAATCTCCTTGTTGAGGTTGTCAAACTCGCGGTTGTTCCGTACGGTTTTCTGCTGCTCCTGGTAGCGTGCGATAGACGCGTTGGCGTTCTCGGAGCGGACACGGAAGTCAGAGATTTGGGTTTCGCACTCTTTGATATTCTCCTCGGTATTGCGGAGACGTGTTTTGAGTCCTTCAATCTCGTCGCTCATATCCTTTACTTCCTGCGGCAGTTCGCCGGCGAGTGTGCGCAGTTCGTCGATGCGCGAGTCCACTTGTTGCAGTTCGTAGAGGGCTTTGAGTTTTTCCTCTACGGTCAGTTCTTGTTCTTGTTTAGCCATAGTGTATATAATTTTTTCTTTTACAAAACATGTACGGGTGTTTGGTCGGCAGAGGATATATAGGTAGGGATAGTGTTGCTGAGGAGTTCTCGAAAAATATTGCGTGTAAAATGCTCGCTGACCCAATGGTCGATGTCCACAAGTGCGATACGCCCTGCAGCGGCTTGCATTTCGTGGTATTTGCAGTCGGCAGTAAGATAGACGTCGGCATTCTGTCGGATTGCCTCTTCCATAAATTCCGCGCCAGCCCCTCCGCACATAGCAATACGCTGCACAGTGTCGGCAAGGGGAAGTGTGTAACGCACATACTGTGCCCCGAAGCGTTCCTTAATCCGATTCAGGAAATCAGCATAGGGGACAGGTTCGGGCAACATTCCTATCACTCCGAGACCGTACTCCGCGCCCTGTGCGGCGGGCACCAAGATACGATAATCCTTGACTCCGAGTGTGTCCGCCATACGTCCGCTGACTCCATTCAAGCACGCATCCATCGCCGTATGGCTGGAATAGATAGCAATACCGTGACGGATAGCGAGTGCGACACACCGCTCCTGTGGTGTAAGTCCGCAGATATGTTTCAGTCCGTGGAAAAGGAGAGGATGGTGACTGATAATGAGATTGCAACCTTTGTCAATAGCCTCACTGACGACAGCCTCCGTAATGTCTGTCGTCAGCAGGGCAGCCCTGATGTCTGCACCCGGATCACCCACCTGCATTCCCGAGTTGTCCCATTGTTCCTGGTAACTCAAGGGTGCCGCAGATTCTATGATATAGATGATGTCCTTTAGGGTCAAGGGGTAAATCCCCGTTAAAATATTTATTTTCCTTGCAGGGTCAACCTTTACGCGTACCGACGCCTGTTTTAACCGAAGCGGCAGCGGATTTTTGCGTTTTGACCTGTGCTTTTTTTGCGGTAGTTTTTTTCTCTTCCGTTTTCGGGTTTTCTACGATGTTGGCAGGTTCTTCCTCGCCGTTTTCCTCCTCAATGGCAAAATCGGTGATACCGGCATTGACGAGAATATTGTACCACTGTATGAGTTTGCGTATGTCGGAAGGATAGACGCGGTCTTTATCCCAGTCGGGCAATACGGCATCGAACCACGTACGTAGCGCGTCGTTGTCGGCTTTTTTGGCGTCAATAGCAGCGGTCTTGAGGTTTTCTTTCTCCCCCACACTGGTGAGAACGCTGCTGAGTGTAACATCGTCTCCGTTAGTAAACATAGACACCTCGCTGAGCGCAACAATCTTGTCTCGTGCGTAGGTAGGCATACGCTTACCATCCAGCAAAGATTCCACAATCAGCATATTATTCCCCCGGCTGACCAACTTGTACAACCCGGGTTTTCCCGTAATAGCAAGAATATTATTGAGCATAACGTATCAAATTTGCGCAAAAGTACTGCTTTTTTTGGAGATGTGCAAATTTTGTAGTAATTTTGCGGTCTAATTTCTAATTATGGGCTTATTAATCATATTCTTACTGTCTGCAATGACAGTATCGTTTCTTTGTTCTCTACTTGAATCCACGTTGCTGACCACCACGTTGAGTTACATCACGATGCGTGAGGAAGAAGGGTACAACCCTGCCACGCTGATGCGCCGTTACAAGACAGAGACGGAGCGTCCGTTGGCTGCCATTCTTTCTTTGAACACAATAGCCAACACGATAGGTGCCGCCGGTGTCGGGCAGCAGGCTAACATTATCTTCGGTTCGCAATGGTTCGGGCTGGTAAGTGCAATCACGACAGTGCTGATATTGGTATTCTCTGAAATTATCCCGAAGACGATAGGTACGACATATTGGAAGTCGCTGATGGGTTTCGCGGCTCGTACGATACAGATATTGGTTGTAGTGATGTACCCTTGTGTGCTTTTTATCAAATGGATAACCCGCGTCTTCAAGCACGATGACGGCGAGGCGACGGTATCCCGCGAGGAGGTATTGGCGATGGTGAACGTAGGCGAAGAAGAGGGTGTGATAGAGAAAGACGAGAACAAAATCATCAGCAACGTGATGCGGTTGGACAGCATCAAGGCATCGGACGTGATGACGCCTCGCGTAGTAGCGAAGACCGCGCCGGAGGGGATGACACTGCGTGAATACTATGAATCAGACGAGTACGACCATTTCTCGCGTATTCCTGTTTACAACGAGGACGCGCCGGAGTTTATCACAGGTTATGTGCTACGCGATGACGCTCTGGAGGACCTGGCTGAAGACCATTTCCAAGTAACTCTCGGTTCTATCAAGCGTTCGCTGCCGTCGTTTGACGAGAACAAGTCGCTCGCGGAAATCTTCGACGCAATGCTCAAGCAGAAATCGCAGATAGCGTTGGTAATAGACGAGTACGGTTGTTTCCAAGGTATTCTGACCTTAGAGGATATAATAGAGACGATTTTCGGCATGGAGATCATTGACGAGAACGATGACATCATCGATATGCAGCAGTATGCGCGTGAGCGTTGGCAACAGCGTCAGAAGAAGTACAAACGTGTGGATATCAAGCCTTTGCCCCCCAGCAGCATAGAGGAGGAAGATACGGAAAATGAGACTAAAGAGTGATGTAAACATAAAGAACCGGCGTGCGGGTTTCGATTACGAGATACTCGACCGCTATACGGCGGGGATAAAGTCCATCCGCGAGAGCAAAGCATCGCTGGCGGATACGTTCTGCCAGTTTGCGGGCGGCGAACTATGGGTAAAGCAGATGCACATAGCGGAGTACCGTTTCGGCAGTTATGCGAATCATGAATCGAAACGCGACCGCAAACTGCTACTCCAGAAGAAAGAGTTGCGCAAGTTGGAACGGCTGACGCGCGACACGGGGAAAACGATTATCCCGCTCCGGCTGTTTATCAACGAGCGGGGGTTCGCCAAGATGGAGATAGCACTCTGCCAGGGCAAGCACACCTACGACAAACGGCAGTCGCTGCGCGAGCAGGACGACAAGCGCGAACTACAGCGTGCCATGCGTAATGCGGGGCGGTGATGGCGCGGGGAACATAATTAGCCATTAATTGACCGTTAATTTATTTTCTAAGTACATGCACCCGCTATTACGTTCCGTTTGGAGGAATAGGACTGTATGTCTATACACACTGCTCCTGTCGGGTATGGCGGGG
>USNU01000160.1 GCA_900556095.1 uncultured Bacteroidales bacterium
AAGCCGCCGCAGTTAGCAACTAATGCAATAAAAAACAGGATGGTATGTACGGTGTATTTACGTTGTTGGTTCGTCGTTATCAAAGGGCGAATAAGCAACATAGCAGCACCTGTTGTACCCATTACACTTGCCAATACCCACCCCAGAGCGAGCAGTCCGGTATTGACAATGGGTTTTGCTTTTATATCGCCACTGATGTGGATACCTCCCGTAATGACAAAGAGGGACAACAACAGAACGATAAAGGGGATGTAGTCAAACAACACCTGGTGTTCCAATTCTTGTACCATACCTCCGATGATTAAGCACACGGCAGTAGGTACGCCCAAAATGAGCGACACAAGCAACTTGTTGACATTCTTCTCCCAGAACTTCTCCGCCACCAGCGGACCGATAGCAATCATCAGCAGCATAATGCCAAACGGTATCATACTCCATGCGCTATGCACAAATTGTTCCATAAAAAGAATCTTTTTTGATTAGTAAATTTATAATAATTTTGGTTGTCGTCAGTTTATTGGTCTAATTCGAACTGATTAGTCTAATTTCAGCACTGCCAAAAACGCTTTCTGCGGTACTTCCACATTACCGATCTGTTTCATGCGTTTCTTGCCTTTTTTCTGTTTCTCAAGCAGTTTACGCTTACGGCTCACATCGCCGCCATAGCATTTCGCCAACACATCTTTGCGTACTTGTTTCACAGTCTCGCGAGCAATTATCTTGGCACCGATAGCCGCCTGAATAGCGATGTCAAACTGCTGACGGGGAAGCAACTCTTTGAGTTTTTCGCACATCTTACGCCCAAAATCCACAGCATTGTCACGGTGGGTCAATGTAGAGAGGGCATCCACCTGCTCGCCATTGAGCAGAATATCCAATTTGACAAGGTTCGACGGACGAAAACCGTTCTGGTGCCAGTCGAAAGAGGCATAGCCCTTAGAAATGGATTTCAGTTTGTCGTAGAAATCAATCACAATTTCGCCCAATGGCATATCAAACAGCAACTCCATCCGGTCCCCGGAGATATACTCTTGCTTTATCAGTTCGCCACGTTTCGAGAGACATAACGTCATAATCGGACCGATAAAATTGCTTGTGGTTATCACGCTTGCGCGGATATATGGCTCCTCTATGCGATCTATCTCCGTCTGATCGGGCATACCGGCGGGGTTATGCACCTCTATCATCTTGCCGTCCTTGGTATAGACGTTGTAACTTACGTTCGGCACTGTTGTAATAACATCCATATTAAACTCACGATCGAGACGTTCCTGCACAATCTCCATGTGGAGCAGTCCGAGGAATCCGCAGCGGAAACCGAAACCGAGGGCGATAGACGACTCCGGCGTAAAAGTCAGGCTGGCATCGTTAAGTTGCAGTTTCTCCAAACTGGAGCGGAGATCCTCATAATCCTCCGCCTCAATGGGATAAACTCCCGCAAACACCATCGATTTTACCTCCTCAAAGCCCTCAATCGCCTTGTCGCAAGGACGTGCCACGTGGGTTATCGTATCACCTACACGCACTTCAGTGGAAGTCTTGATACCCGAAATAATATACCCTACATTACCTGCCGAGATGGTATCTCGAGGCTGCATATCGAGTTTCAGCACTCCTATTTCATCCGCATCGTACTCTTTGCCCGTATTGACAAACCGCACGCGGTCGCCCGTATGCATTGTGCCATTCACCACCTTGAAATAAGCAATGATACCGCGGAAACTATTGAATATCGAATCAAACACCAAACATTGCAACGGCGCATCGGGGTCGCCCTGAGGGGCAGGAATACGATCGATGATAGTGTCCAATATCTCGGGTACACCGGCACCCGTTTTGGCAGAACAACGCAGAATATCCTCACGCTTGCAACCGAGCAGGTCTATAATCTCATCTTCCACTTTCTCCGGCATAGCCGAATCCATATCGCATTTGTTCATTACGGGGATTATCTCCAAATCGTGCTCCAATGCCATATACAGGTTGCTAATCGTCTGTGCCTGAACGCCTTGCGACGCATCCACAACCAACAAAGCCCCCTCGCAAGCGGCAATGGAGCGGCTCACCTCATACGAAAAATCCACATGCCCCGGAGTATCTATCAAGTTCAACGTATAGCCATTGTGTTGCATTTGAATGGCGTGGCTTTTAATGGTGATACCACGCTCTTTTTCCAAGTCCATATCGTCCAAGACCTGGTTTTCCATATCGCGTTTATCCACCGTACCTGTTATCTCAAGCATACGATCAGCCAACGTGCTTTTGCCGTGATCAATATGTGCAATGATGCAAAAATTTCGTATCTTATCCATTCGTTCGATATTGTCAAAGTAATTATGTATTATGCACTATTATGCGCTGCAAAATTACAAAAAAAATGCCATTTTAGCAAGTTCCGTTCGTTTAATCCACCTAAAACGCCAAAATTTACGCTAATCAGACGACTTGTATTGCTATAATTGACAGCACCATTAAAATCTTTAGCATTGCCCACTGCCTTAACTGCGCCACGGACCTCGTCAATATACTCATAGTTATTTTCAGAAACAACAGCAGACGAAGTTACTGCTACAGGGATAACCATTTTGCAACTCGACAAGTTGTGAGTCGCAACCAATGCCATAACGGAGAAAATAGTTTTTTCATTCATCAGATAATTTATTGCATGTCTCCACAAAAGGAAATCGTTGACGGAATTAAAATTTGTTTGAGACGACACACATACGGCTTAATGTCCGTACCGATTGAATCAGAAAAATTGGGAACCGACATTTGTTCCGTTTGCCAAGAACAGGAAGAGAATTGAGACGAGTTTTTTGCAACTGGCAGACCAGTTTGTGGTCATAAGAAACTATGCAAAAATAATAACCGACCTATTTGCCTGAAGCATTGGCAAAATCAGTGAGCTGGCCATTTTGCAATATGTGAATTTTATCAACAACAAACCCATCAGAAGAATTAAATACGCACTAACTTAATTCCGCCGACGGGTATATGTATTATTTAACTGTGCAATTCAGACGCTCGTTGAGAAAGTTGATCATTTGCTTCCTGTGGTTGACCGCAAAGAAATGATTATCGGTCGGTTCGCAATAGCAAGCGGCATCCATACCGAGTTCCTGATACCGTTTGGCTGTAACTGGGAATCCGCAACAATCATCACCGCCCAGCAAATTGATCTGGCAAGTTCTCTTTCCCGCACCGGTATAGAACGATCCGGTCGAAATTGCCGTGATGCTACGGAACTTATTCCCATAACCATTATAGGCCACACAGCAAGCACTATATCCGTTGCTCAGTCCTATCAAGTGCATTTGACTGCTATCAATCTTATAGCCCAACGACTCCAGGAATGGGATTTGCTTGGTGAAGATTCCATTAATGTCCTTATCACGGAAGATGCCACTTAGGTTATCGGTTCCGATGCTGAGAACGATACAATTGTCTAAGTCTCTCCAAATGCCACTATAGAGCTGCCAGTTGCCGAGGAAACCATGGCAGAACACTACTAGGGGATAGGACTTACTGCTATCGTAGCGTTTCGGACGGATTACATAGACGGAGTGCGACTTCTGTATTCCTAATTGGGTAAATGCCTGCGCATACACCCCGGACATCGGAGTATTGAGATTACGTTCCAAGGCGTTGGCTGGTGCATAGAAATTATAGATTCTTCCATGCAGAAAATCATGCTGTGCCATCTTGACGAAGCGATTATTTAGTTTCATTTTAGGAATAAGATCCATTAGATAACCTCCTATCACGGCGCCGTGGATACCAATATTCATAATCTCTTCCTCTGGAAAAATTGCATTGCATACGACCTGAAGCATCGGCGCAGAAGTGCGCACACCCTGCTCATCCTGGTAATAAAGCTTCACGCGCCCGAAGTTATAAGGCTTAGGCATAAGCAAACCTATCACCAACACAAGAGCCAATACTATGCTATGATACGCATATCTATTATTCACATGCTCGCTTAACCATTGACGGATACTCTTCCGCAAAAAAACGGTAACCACCAGCAAGATTAGAATACTCCTATAATACCATGTCGCCACAAACAGAAAAAGAACCACAAATAGAATAATTGCTAATATTTGTTTCGTTGAGTGTCTCATAACTTAGGGAATGTACTATCCAATAACAAATGTAATTTTGTGCAAAGTTAGGAAAAATAATTGAATAAGCAATCAAGAGGTGTCATAAAATTCAATTTTTCTCGTGGTCTTCTATTGAGTTTTTTTCTGAATGTTCATAATTTTCG
>USNU01000161.1 GCA_900556095.1 uncultured Bacteroidales bacterium
CAGCAGGCGACCATCTTCCATCTCAAGGAGGGTGTTGATAGTGGATTCGTCCACAGACAGCACTTTGCCGAGGTTGCCCTGCGTGTCATCCTCCACCGTATAGCCCGCGAGGTCCTGCCACGTCATCAGTTCTTGTTCGTCTTCGGCAAGGTCCCGCCGGAGCATATAGGCGGTAGCACCTGTCAGTCGTGATGCCTGCTCCTCTGTATCGATACCTGTCAGGCTGAAAATCAGACTATCCGCCCCCTTGCCACGCCAATCGGCTACACGAAAAGGAACTAAGATACCATCGAGGTCGAGTATGAGAAACTCTGCCTCGGCATTGTCCCAATACTCATTATCCATTTGGCATTGTATCTCCCCCTGCTTGCCGTGCGGACGACGGAGGGTGCCAATCTGTATTACTTCTGAGGGTAAAATCATTGATTTTACGTAGTTTATGTATTTTGTGCAGTTTTAATTGCGGACGGTAACTATCTCGCCCGAGTAGAGGGTGGAGTAGCGGCGGAGTGCCTCGTGGGAAATACCTTGTGAGGGTGTGCCATATACATCCAGATTGTATTGCTCACCGCATACGGGGCAGGTGGCAAAGAGCCCGTCTATCTCCACCGGTTTGTCTTGCCGCAGACATTTGGGGCAGCATAGGTCGTATGCCAGATACTCGCTGTTGCCTGATATATAGACTACTACACCCGCATAGCCGAACGCATCGCCTATTGCTTGACGAGGTAATGTCTGTCCGTTGAAATGGTAGCCGTCCCTGTCCAAGATAGTGTAAGAATAGATGTTTGTAGGTTTGAAATGCACAAAGAACGCCAAACGTGTATCTATTTTTGCGGAAACAGGGTAGGTGGGCACCGAACTGCGGAAAGTGGTGTCTTCGCAAGCGGTGCATAGAAAAAGTAACGCAGGCAATATGAAACGCCACAAATGCTGCATATCACATATCAGTTGCTTACACTGCCGAGATGGACACGGAAAATCATCACGGAATAGGGGGGGATATAACTCTGTGTACCCTCTGTTCCGTTTCCTTCGGCTTTGTTGATTTCGTTGTTGGTGAATACTTTTTCATCGTAGCCGAGATAGTATGGCACATATATTTCGATGTCGCCGTTCTGGTGAATCTTGCGCAAACCCTCAGCAAAACCACTGACGAGATTCGACATACTGAACTTTGCCGTGCCTCCATCGAACTGATAACCATTGATGAGCACGCCTGTATAGTCGCATACTACAGTACTATTTGCGTTGGGGCGAGCATCATGTGGGGTTGGGTCGGCAATGATTTTGTATTGGAGACCATCTGCCAAGACGAAAAATTTGGGGTCGTCTTTATGATTTTGGATGTTTTGCTCCAACCATAGGTCGTTCTGGGCTTTCCAATCCATCCATTGATTTTCCTTGCAGCCAACCAAAAGGGCAGCAAAGAAAGTGAGTATCAAAAATTTATATTTCATCATATTATTCTTTATTCCTTATTCTTTATTCCTTTTTCTACTTGCACAGCCACAAACTCGGGTTGAGAATGGTGCGATCTTGATATATCTGAAAATAGAGTTCGGTCTTGTTGTCTTGTTCGGGGTCGGAATAGATAGTGCCGAGTTTTTGCTTGGTCTCCACCTTGTCGCCTTGTTTGACGGCTAATTTGCTCAGGTTGGAATATACCGTGCGGTAGTTACCATGCTGTACGATGACAGCGTAGGTGTTGCCCACAAGGAAACAACTCGTAACTTCGCCTTTATATACAGCCCGTGCAGAAGTACCTGTGGTTGTTTGCAGGTAAATCCCCTTGTTGTCGGTGATAACATGCTCATATACAGGGTGTTGCTGCTTACCGAACCGCCCGCTGATAAAACCTTTCTCTACGGGCCATGGCAGTTTGCCTTTGTTTTGTTCGAAGCCGCCTGCTACGAGTTTCTGCTCCTTGGTAAGGGTGGTCTTGGTAGCAGTTTGCTTCCGCACTATTTCATCGATTTTCTTGTTGAGTAGGGCGGCCTGTTGCTGCTGTTTCTTGAGTTTGGCACCGAGGTTTTTCTCCTGTTTCTTCAGTTGGGTGAGCATCGACTGGTGCTTTTTCTCATCGCGTGCAAGGTTTTCCTGTTGCCGTTTGCGGCTTTGTAGTGCTTCTTGTTTGGTCTTGCGGTGTTCTTGCAGGGCGTCATTCTGAATATCTATCTCTGTTTGCGTGCGCTCAATACGCTCTACCTGTTCCTGACGGTACTTGGCAAACTCCTGCATATAGCGCACACGGCGTACCATCTGCTGAAAACTATCGGACGATAGTACAAAGAGCAGAGGTGACTGCTGCATTTGTGCATAGTGACTCTCGCGTACAAGACGGGCATAGTCGGCTTTGTAGGTCTCGAGGTCCGACTGGAGCGAGTCACGTTTTTGACTAAGGAGAGCCATCTCGCCGTCAAGAGCGGTTATCTCGTTGCCGAGTGTGTGGATGAGTTGTCGCTGTGTCTTGATATTTTTGTTGAGCAACTGTAATTTGTTGAGTGTGGCTGTCTCGTTCTTTTTGGTCTGATTGAGCATTTTGTTGGTGTTCTCAATCTGTTTTTGTAGTTCCTGCTGTTTCTTCTGCAGGTTCTTGACTGACTCTGCATTGGCGTTCAGCGCAAGGAGACAGACACATATATATATGAGTATTCGTTTCATTGGAGCAAAGTGCGAATGTCTATTTGTTGATAGCGTGCGAGGTTGGCGGCTTGGGTGCGTACGGGTACATCCAACTGCCGCTCCGGATAGATAAGACGCAGCATAATCGTCTGTTCGCCTGCCGTATAGCCCACGAAGGCTTCTTTGTCGCCTGTCGGTAGTTCGCCTGTAGCAAGGGCTTGCAGGTCGTGCCACGCAACGGTAGGAGCCAAGTAGCGGTTAATGTCATCGTAGGTCGCCACGGCATATTGGCGGTTGATTTTATCAATACCTGTAATCTGCGTGGGGGTGGCTTCTATGCGGAGCATTTCGATTCCGAGCATAGGCATAATGCTGATAATCAGCATTGAGTCGCGCACGGTCTGCAGTGTGCAGTTGGCACGCATAGTCTTCTCACCTAATGTGACCACCGCTTGTGCGTTCTGCATCAGGCACGTGTGCCATTGCGGTTCGGCGGGTTTTCCCTCGCTCTGCGTCTCGGTTTGGGCAATGTGCTTTGTGGTATGGCAACTTGTGAAACCAATACAGAAACCGACCGATAGGGCTACTATGGTCACGATTTCAAAAGCCGTGCCAAACGCCACCTTGGTGGCAATGGCAAAGGCGTTTTTTGTCGTGCGCTGAATAGCGTTGCGGCATTCTCGGAGAATATATTTGAGGATACGTATGTCCATATTTATTTGATGATTGCGTGATAATGCGCCTCTATCTCTGTTCGCTCATCGGGGGTGGCGTTCTGAAGCGCTTTGCGGATATAGAAAGCCGCCAAAGAGTCTTGTCCCTGCAGGTGGAGAATCCAAGCGTAGGTATCGAGAAACGTGGGGTTCTCGGGTTGCTCGCGGATGGTCTGTTGGCTCATTTGCTCCGCCTTGCGCAGATCACCGCCTGAGGTGGCGAGCAGGTAGGCGTAGTTGTTGAGTATCATCAGATTGGCGGGGTCGATACGCAGGATATGTTCGTAATTCTCAAGTAGTTGGTCTGTAGGGGCTTGGATAGCCGTCAGCAGGTCGGCACGAAAAAGTAGAAACCGCAGGTCGTCGGGGTAGAGAACCAGGTAATCGTCGATAGCGCACATGGCTTTTTTGAGGTCTCCTTGAATGACATATATCCGATAGCGGTTGATGGCGCTCATACCATCATAACCCAGTAGTTGGTCAATGCGGTCTTGGGCCTGAATGGCTTGGTTGTATCTGCCGTTCACGAGAGCGGCTTGGCGCATATAGTCCCACACGGACGCATCTTTCGGGTTGAGGCGTGTGGCTTGTTTCATTACGGCAAGCAACTCCTTGCGTGAGTGTTTGTCATCGTTTTTGTAGAGCAATAGGGCGTAGTGGTACCAGTGGTCGCGCGGGTCAAGCAGGTAGGCTTGGTGGAAATATTCAAATCCTTTTTCGGGTTGCTTGAGGGCATTGTAGATGACGCCGAGATAATCCTTGGTGGTGGCATCTTGCGGGTTGAGTTGTTCGCAGAACAGCAGTTGCATCAATGCTTCGGGAAAACGCTCTTGGTCGAGACTCTGCTTGGCGGCATAGAAATAGTAGGTGAACTGCTGCTCACGTTCCACGCTCAATGGCTGCGGGTGGTGGTTTTT
>USNU01000162.1 GCA_900556095.1 uncultured Bacteroidales bacterium
GGCAAGCCGGTTCTTCAACGCAAAATCAATAATCTTGTTCAGCATAGTCTATACTCCTAATTCATAATTCATAATTCATAATGGCGCTGACCTCACGCCGACAACTACGGTACATACACGGTAGATATACGGTAGATACACGGTAGATAATCGGTTGATTGTGCTGACCACGTAATACCCTGACCGTACCCTTGCCGTATCACAAATATCGCCGTACTTTCTTGCAATACGCCTCATACAGTGCCCCGAAGGTGGTGCGGCAGTAGGGTTCCTCTTGGAGTATTTGCAAATGGAGCATTACCACAGGGAACAGCGCAAAGACCAAATGCAGCAGGTTCGGAAACGCTATGAGCAGCCCGATATAGGTCAGGTCGAACCCCACAAAAGCGGGATTGCGACTGATGCGATAGATACCCATTTGCACCAATTGCGTCTTATCTTTCTCGGGTATGCCTGCCCGCCAACTATCCGCCATCGTCAGCACGGCGGAAATGAAAAATACCACGCCCAATGCTGTGAGTATCAGTCCCGTCCATTGTAAGGCGGGGCAATCGTGTAAGCACGGCAGTAGCGTCCATTGCGGGAAGACAATGATACTCAATATCTCCACCGGCACGACTAACAGCGTTGCCGCGCCCATCAGCCGCTCTATGCGCAGCACCCGTTGGGGCTTGCTGCCCACACCGATTTGGTTGGTCTGTATGCCTTGTTTCCTTTGCGCTGCCTTCTTGCCGAAATATGCGGCGTAGAAGATACCTAATAGGGCAAAGGCGATTATCTTTGCTATCATAATCATATTACTATTTTTGCCCGCTCTGTTGAGCCCCCTCTTTGAGGCGGTTGGGGGAGGCGGGGCGTTTGGCTATGTCTAATACCCAACTGTCCACATTGTCGGTCAGGGAGTCGGGGTATGGCAGTTCGATACGCACATCGGGTGCGATACCCGCAGCACCGTTTTGTTGTCCGTCCCTCAAGAACACCGAAGACACCGTTGTCGGGTAGAAGACTTGTATGCGACTATTGGGCAGATGGAACGGAAACAGATTGCCCGTCTCTGCCGCCCCAGCGCTGTTCTCTTTGCCGTAGATAGTATATCGCTCGCGGTCTGTGTAGTTCCTTGCCACGCGCAGGATAGTCTCCGCCGAACTGGCGGTTTTGCGGTCGATGATAAACGAGATATGTATCCGTGCATCGTGTGCGGGAATGGCTTCGTCCTCTTCATCGTCCTCCGCGCCCACCTGTAAGAACATCGGTGCGGGGTCCTCGTTGTGGACTATCTGCGCCAACAACCAATCCTGCATGGCGGGACTATAACGGTTGGCATAGGTGTTGCGGAACCAATAGGTCTCGGGTATATCGGCTTGGTGGTCAATGAGCAAGGGCAGAAGCGGTATCCATATCATGTCGCTGCCACCGCTGTTGCCGCGCAAGTCGATAATCAGGTGCTTGCACCCGCTTTGCAGGAACGTCTCCACCGCCTGCGCCACCCATTCGTTGGTCGGGTTCTGCCCTGCGCACGACGGTATGCGCAGCAGCCATGTCTTTCTGTTTACGCGTTGCGACACCGCCTGCGGCGCATAGTTCATCAGATGCTTGTAGTCGGGCGTATCGCGGCGTTTATAGACCTGCCAAAAGAGGTGCTCGTCCACGTAGAAATGGGCATCGAAATGCGCATTGAACCAATACACATACTCGCACGTGGCTTGTTTGATTCCCCACTCGCCGCTACTCACTTTCGTCCCGAAAGAGTCTTTTAGTGCCAGATAATCAGCCTCGTACCCCGCCTGCATAATCGCAGGAAACGCTGCATAGTTCGCCTCGGTGTATGCCGTGAGATAGGCATAGTCCTGCCTGTTCCGTGTGATACTGTCCTCATGCATATACGTCTCCGCGGAGACGGTTGTAGCGGCAGTGAGCAACGCTGCGATGACGAAAATACTCTTGTACAAAATCTTTTTCATAAGTTGCTTGTACTTTATGTTTGTTTACTTTCTATCTGTTGCCTATCCCTTGCTCATCCCTTGCTCATCTCTTGCGTATCCCCTGCTGTTTGACACGGTGAAGAAGCGGTGAGAATGTATAGGTATTTTAATGATTTGCTGATACTTCTCTTGTAGTCATTTATACCACCTTTACGAAATATACCACCTTATTTGTCGGAAGTTGGAAAGATGTGTACTAACCATTGCTTGGGGTTTCCGCTGCGTTCTATATATCCTTTTGAGGTTAATGAAGAAAGTTGTTTCTGAACCGCAGAGGGGTTGATAGCCAATTGTGCAGCCAGTTCGGCAACGGTAATGCGTGCGTTGGCTTGCAGGAGTTGGAGCATACGGATGGATTTGTCGCTGCGGAAACGCACCAACTCGCCATTGTACCACCAAGTCTCCAACGGATTGCTTTGCAAGAAAGCCATATCAAGATTCACTTGCTCGATAATCAGTTTCTCCATATAGTCTGCAAACGGACGTACCATATCTATGGTGGCATTCGCACCTACGGAAGGCACAACACCTGCGTTCTTGTCGGCTGCTCCGAGTGCCTTGAGATACGATTGTTTCTTCGCACTCAGCACCACGACCATCGGGTATCCTTGGCGAAGGAGGATATAGTTTACCAAAAGCCTCGCAATGCGCCCATTTCCGTCCTCAAAGGGGTGAATACGGATATAGCGGTAGTGAAACAACGCCGCTAACTCGGCAGGGGGGTATTGCCCGCTATGCTCTTCGGCATTGAACCAAGCGACCAAATCCGCCATAAGCGCAGGCGTCTCTTCGGGCGATGCGTATTCAAAACGCTCACCCGTCACCGTGATAACGGAATTGGGGCGGGTCTTGTAGCAGCCGGCATGGACGGTGTAAGAGGTTCGAACACCGCCGGGCAACTCGCGATACACGGTGTAGTCCTCACGCAAAAGAGTCTTGTGGAGTTGGCGGATGAAAGTCTCCGTGAGGGGCTTGGCATCCTGCGCCTCAATCTCCATCATATTCAAGCCCACATTGTGCGCTTTCATCTCCTCAAAGTCCTTCATGGGTGCATCACCAATGACGCGCCCCAGCAGCAGCAGAATCTCCGTCTGCCCATACGTCAGCGTGTTGCCCTCGATATGGTTGCTGTTGTAGTTAAAGTCAAGCATAAACTTGCGATTTAACCGCATTTCATCGTTGTGGCTGAGTGGTTGCAGGCTCTGCCATTTCTCTATGGCTTGTTCAATCTTTGTCATGTGCTTTGCTCTTGAGTTAATACTGATTATTCATTCAGCGTGCAAAGGTACGAAAAATAATTCATATTTACCACCTTTCGGAAAATTACCACCATTTTTACGGGATAATTATTCCGGTGGAGGTGTAGGGTTCAACGTTGGTGGTGCGGACGATATAGATACCGCTATGGAGGGCGGAGAGGTCGATGTCCGTGCCGTAGGCGGTGAGCATGAGGCGACCTGCGGTGTCGTAAACGGCGACTGCGGTCGGAGTAGCGAAGAGCAATTGGCGGTTGCTGACTATCAGACCGTTGGCAACCTTGATAGAGGGCACGGCGGTGTCGTCGTATTGCAGGCGGGCATACGCCACACCACCGCCCGTGTAGCAGGTGAACCAGATACGGCGGTTGGGCTCATCGATGGCGATATGTGTTGCCTCGTTGAGCGGCAAGCCCGAGTTGGCAACGCTGTAGAGGTGCCAGTCCGTGCCATCGAACTGCGTGACACCCTTGTCGTCACCGGTGGCAAGCCAGAGGTTGTTCAGCCCGTCCGCCTGTATGTCCCAAATGGTGTTGCTTGCCAGCGGGGAGTTGTCGACGGTGTAGGTCGTCGCCTGTCCGTTGCGCAGAACCGACAGCCCAAGACCGTATATATCGGGGTAGCGACTATTGCGGCAGTTGAACCACACGACATCATTTTTGTCCACACATACGGAAGCCACATAGTCGGACGCGAGCCCGTTGGCTGTAGTGTAGGCGGTAAAGCGGGTGCCGTCGAAACAAAGCAGTCCGCTGCCAAAAGTGCCGCACCAGACACGGTTCCGGCTGTCGAAGTCAAGGCTGTATATATAGTTTGTAGGGAGGTTGGTGTTGGCAGTAGTATAGGCAGTCCATTGCCCGTTGTTGCGGCAGAAGATTCCTTGCGTGGTGGCGAGCCAGAGGCGGTTGCGGCGGTCGAAACGCATCTGGCAGATGTAGGTGCCGGTGAACGGGTATTGGCTGTAGAGGTGCGCCGTGGTGTCGGTTGGGGTGATTTCGAGGAGGCATGTGTCGC
>USNU01000163.1 GCA_900556095.1 uncultured Bacteroidales bacterium
TACAGCTATGCAGACTCGCGCTATCCTGTCGGCTGCATGCGAGTTGAAAAAAGAGGGCAAGCACCCGATGCCTGAGATTATGGTGCCGCTGATTGGTATCTTATACGAGTTTAAGCAGCAGAAAGATGTTATTATGCGTACGGCTAAAGAAGTATTCGCCGAATATGGTATCGAGGTGGAATTTGAGGTAGGTACGATGATTGAGATCCCTCGTGCTGCCCTTACTGCCGACCGCATTGCTACCGAGGCTCAATATTTCAGTTTCGGTACCAATGACCTCACGCAGATGACCTTCGGTTACAGCCGAGACGACATCGCTTCATTCCTGCCTTCTTATCTCGAGCAGAAGATTTTGAAGGTGGATCCGTTCCAGGTTCTCGACCAGAATGGTGTAGGTCAACTCATCAAGATGGCCGTGGAGAAAGGTCGTGCTGTCCGTCCGGGATTGCGCACAGGTATATGCGGAGAGCATGGTGGCGAACCCAGCAGCGTGAAATTCTGCGCCCGTATCGGTATGAATTATGCTTCTTGCTCACCATTCCGTGTACCTATCGCACGTCTCGCAGCCGCTCAAGCTGCTATCGAGGACGAGAAATGATAAAAACCTTTGCGTGCCAATAATGGCATGCGAAGGCTGTAAAGTTTTTTTAGTGAGGCAAGGGTTGCATTGTGAAATGCGCCCTTGTTTTTTTACGTGCTACTATTCATTTTGCGAACATTGGTTGACGTTTTTGAAGAAAGTTTGTAGGTGTGTGTTTTTTTTTGTATCTTTGCGGGCAAAAACATAATGGATTAGACTATGAATGAGAGAACAAAAAACGCATGCATAAAAAAAGAGACAACCCCAAAATGGAACAAAACCTTTCTTAAGTGGTTTTGGGGACTATTTGTGACGGGCGTGATAATTGCGTTTGGCGCAATATGGATGATAGCAGAGGGATGGCTCGGCTATTTGCCTCCGTTGGAAGAGTTGCAGAACCCGAAGAACCGATTTGCTAGCGAAATCATCTCGGCTGATATGCAGACTTTAGGCCGCTACTATCGCAACGAGAACCGCGTAGGCGTACAATACACCGACCTTTCTCCCTATTTGATTGACGCTTTGGTTGCCACCGAGGACGCACGTTTCTATAGTCATACCGGTGTCGATTTTAAGTCGTTTTTCCGTGCAGTGTTGAAATTAGGTCGCGCCGGGGGCGGTAGTACGCTCACGCAACAATTGGCAAAGCAGATTTGGTCGCCCCGCGCCAGCAATATCTTTGAACGTGCCATGCAAAAGCCCATCGAATGGGTGATTGCCACCAAGTTGGAACGCCTATACTCGAAAGATGAGATTCTGCTGATGTATCTAAACCAGTTCGATTTCCTATACAACGCCGTAGGTATCAAATCTGCCGCACAAGTGTATTTTTCGACCACTCCTGCCGACCTGAAGATAGAAGAGGCTGCCATGCTGGTGGGTATGTGTAAAAACCCATCGCTCTACAACCCCGTACGTCGTCCGGAGAAGGCTCTGAACCGTCGAAATACAGTGCTGAGCCAGATGTGCAAATATGAGTATATCACCGCCGAAGAGCGTGATTCGATAGAGGCTCTGCCACTTGAACTGCACTATAGTTCGGTCGATCATAAGCGAGGATTGGCACCCTATTTCCGGGAGTATCTGCGAGGGGTACTTACTGCCAAAGAGCCCAAAGAGAGTCACTACTCGGAGTGGAACAAACAGCAGTATGTCATTGACCGCTACCAATGGGACAACAACCCGTTGTATGGTTTCTGCGCCAAGAACACCAAACCCGATGGCACACACTACGACATCTATCAGGACGGACTGAAGATATACACCACTATCGACTCGCGTATGCAACGCTATGCCGAAGAGGCGGTGGCAGAACATCTACAATCACTCCAAAAGAGTTTCTTCCGCGAATGTAAACGCAAAAAGAATGCTCCGTTCTCGCGTTCTATCTCGCAAGACGAAATAAACGGTATTATGACCCGCGCTATGAAACAAAGCGACCGTTACCGCGGTATGAAAAAAGCCGGTGCCAGTGAAAAAGAGATACGCGAAGCCTTTGAGACACCGGTGGAAATGCAAGTATTCACCTACGAAGGAACTGGACTGAAAGATACCCTCCTCTCGCCTATGGACTCGATACGCTGGCTCAAGTACTACTTGCGTTGCGGATTTATGTCGATGGATCCGCATACGGGACACGTCAAAGCCTATGTGGGTGGACCAAACTTCACTCATTTCCAATACGATATGGCTACCGTCGGTCGCCGTCAGGTAGGGTCCACCGTCAAACCCTATCTCTATACTCTGGCGATGGACGAAGGTATGTGGCCCTGCGACAAGGTGGTGAACGACGAAATCACGTTGTATGACGCCAACGGTCGTCCTTGGACTCCGCGCGACACACACGCCAAAAATCGCGGGGAAATTGTTACGCTCAACTGGGGCTTGCAGAACTCATCCAACTGGATTACCGCCTATCTGATGTCGCTCTATACACCCAAGCAGTTGGTACGCTTAATGCAATCGTTTGGTATCCAGGGGCAACTTGATCCGGTCATCAGTCTCTGTCTCGGACCTTGCGAGGTGAGCGTACAGGAAATGGTGGATGCTTATACCACCTTTGCCAACAAGGGTATTCGCACCGAACCGCTCTACGTAACACGAATAGAGGACAACAACGGCAATGTCATTGCCTCGTTTGTACCGAATACGCACGAAGTGATTAGCGAAAGCACTGCATACAAAATGATTTATATGCTTCGCAATGTGGTGGACCATGGTACGGGCGTGCGCGTGCGCTATAGATATGGTATCAAAACACCTATGGGTGGCAAAACGGGTACTACCAACAACAACTCCGACGGTTGGTTTATGGGCTTCACGCCATCGCTTGTGAGCGGTGTATGGGTAGGCGGCGAAGACCGTGCTATCCACTTCGACAACCTCGCCGAGGGGCAAGGTGCATCTATGGCAATCCCAATCTATGCCCTCTATTTGCAAAAAGTATATAAGGACGCGACCCTCGGATACTCCGAAAATGAACAATTCGACATACCGACATGGTTTGACCCTAATGCAGGGTGTAAATAATGCGTAAATGCACAACAATGTGTAATGTTTTCCATGTTCTTTCCCTGATGTTACCCTGACCTTGACCTTACCGAATAATGTATAGGTGATTGATAGGTGATTCGTTATAGGATAGTTATAGGATAGTTATAGGATAGACCGGCATTTTTTTGATTTGCAGCGACACATACAATACATATTGTCCGTTTTGCATACCGCCCTTTTGCGGGGAGGTGTTGTAATGCTTTTTCTCGGCAGTTTCAGTTACGCTTATGCGCAACTGAATACTGATCGTATCACGGCTATCGGGCGCAATGCGCTGTATTTCGAAGACTATGTATTGTCTATTCAGTATTTTAATCAGGTCATCAAACTCAAGCCCTATTTGGCAGAGCCCTATCTTTTTCGTGCCATAGCCAAGATACAACTCGAAGATTATCAAGGTGCTTTGCGCGATTGCGATGCATCGGTCGAGCGCAATCCGTTCCAACCGGGTGCCTACTACACCCGCGGTTTCGTCTATCGTCAGTTGCACGAGTTTGACCTTGCTGAAAAGGATTTTACGCAAGCCCTTGTCTTTTCTCCCGAGAACAAAACCTACCTTCTCCTGCGTGCCGACGCACGAGCCGCACAAAAAAAATACGACCTTGCTATGAGCGACCTGCAAACGCTGCTTCGCCGCGAACCGCAGTCCGCTTCACTCCTCTTTGAAAAGGGGGCAATCTGCCTGCAAATGCAGGACACTGCCTGTGCTGTAGAGGCATTTACCCGCACCACCGAGTTGGATTCACAGAACCCTGCCAACTGGTCGGCTCTCGGTGTCGTTAACCTGATGCAGGACAACGAAGACGATGCCCTCGTGCAACTCACACGCGCCATCAATCTCGGTTCCAAGTGGGCTGGTGATTACATCAATCGTGGTATTATTTTCTATCATAAGCACAACTATCGTGGTGCTCTCGCCGACTACGACAAAGCCGTTTCCATATCGCCCGACGATGCCCAGTGCTACTACAACCGTGGTGTGTTGCGTCAGGAACTCGGCGACTACAACCGTGCCCTCGAAGACCTGTCACAGGCGATTGACCTTGCCCCAGACCGCACCGAGATGCGCTACCAGCGCG
>USNU01000164.1 GCA_900556095.1 uncultured Bacteroidales bacterium
TGCTCAAAATCCACGCCACCAACTGGAAGTCGCTAATAGTCTGCGCTTTTAGTGCCTCGTCATACGTCTCATACTGCCCATAAGCAGGAAAATAGAACAAACCCGCCTCCAAACCAGCTTCGTTCATTCCGTTCATTACGAACTCCGGTTGCTCCACCGTCAATCCCACATAGCCGTATTTGGCTGTAAAACGTTTGCCGGTCTGTGTCCCATCGGGCAAGAAAGACTGTTGTTTATACCCTCGCGGCACCACCACATACCCGCTATGCAGTGCCTCCGCCGCCCACTCGATAGTGCGTGCCGTTACCACATCGCCTTGCTGTGTATGCAAGGTAATACCCGTACATGCTTGTGCACCCGACCAATTCGCAAAAGCGGCAAACAGGGCTATGCCCCAAAGAAGAAAAATACGTTTCATAACAAAAGAATTTAGAGGTTAATCTATTGGCATACGAACTCATATTCGTATATATCTAAACCGCGACAAATATAGTGCCATTATTCCGCATATTTCTAATTTTATATTCTTTTCTTACCCAACGATCATAAAATAAAAAAGACCGCCCAACATAAGTAGAGCGGTCTTTTTTTACCAAAACACAAGACTATCAGCGAATCATATCATCACCAAAGAACGGTTGCAAGGCTGCGGGAATACGGATTCCCTCTTCGGTCTGATTGTTCTCCAAGAGGGCAGCCACAATACGCGGCAGTGCCAGTGCGGAGCCATTTAATGTATGCGCGATAGCCACTTTTTTGTCAGCAGTGCTACGATAGCGGCAGTGGAGACGGTTCGCCTGATAGGTATCGAAATTGGAAGTAGAGGAGACCTCCAGCCAGCGGTGCTGTGCCTCGGAATAGACCTCAAAGTCGTAACAGATAGCAGCAGTAAACGACATATCTCCCCCCGACAGGCGCAAGATACGATATGGCAACTCCAACTTCTTGAGCAAGCCCTCCACGTGGTTGAGCATTTCCTTATGGCTCAGATCGCTGTGTTCGGGCGTATCGATACGCACAATCTCAATCTTCGAAAACTCGTGCAGACGGTTCAGCCCGCGCACATCCTTACCGTACGATCCTGCCTCACGGCGGAAACACTCGGTGTATGCGCAATTCTTGATAGGCAGTTTGTCCTCATCGATGATCACATCACGATAGAGATTGGTTACAGGGACCTCTGCCGTAGGAATCAAGTACAAGTCATCTACCTCGCAGTGGTACATTTGTCCCTCTTTGTCAGGCAGTTGCCCTGTTCCGTAGCCACTGGCTTGATTGACAACAGTAGGGGGCATAATCTCGGTATAGCCAGCCTTGTTGGCCTCAGCAAGGAAGAAATTGATGAGTGCGCGTTGCAGACGTGCGCCCTGACCGATATATACAGGGAAGCCGGCACCGGAAATCTTCACACCGAGGTCAAAATCAATCAAGTTATATTTCTTTGCCAACTCCCAATGCGGCAGTTTAGCATTAGCGGGTTCGGGATTTTCCTCCGCAGGCCAATCGCGCAAAGCAATCGACGCTCCCTCAGCAGAGAAAGCCAAAGCGTTGTCCTGCTCCAACACTTTCAAACGCGCGCCGGTGGTGAACCCGCCCACTTTTACGGCAAGGTTATCTTCTGCACTCGCGCCCTGCGGCACAATCTCATAAGGTACATTCGGGATAGTGAGCAGCAAGTCGCGTTGTGCATTCTCGGCTTTTGCCATCTGCTCATCGTAGGCGGCAATATCTTGTTTTAGCGTTCCCGTTTGCCTCTTGGCTTGCTCGGCTTCGTCTTTCTTCCCCTGCGCCATCAGCATACCGATGGACTTCGAAATCTTATTCATCTCGGCAGCGGCAGCGTCTTTTTTCTGCTGTGCTGTTTTGCGCTCGGTATCCAAAGCAATAACCTGCTCAACGGCATTGCGTGCACCGTCGAAATGTTTTTTCTCCAATCCGGCGATTACTTTCTCTTTATCGTCGTAGATTTGTTTAAGTGTTAGCATATGTATTATACTTCGTGTTATTTGGTTCGCTGCACTCACGTTGGTGGTTATACGTTGCGTGGTGCAGTATTCCTTGTTAAAAACAGATTTCTCCTGCCGAATTGCCGAAGCAATCGGTAGGAGAAATCAAAATACACCTGTTTCTCTCGCCGATTAAGCCTCTGCTATCGGCTGTATAGAGACGTAGGATTTATTGTTTTTCTTGCGGCGGAATGTAACAACACCATCTACCAAAGCATAGAGGGTATGATCGCTACCCATGCCCATGTTCTCACCGGGGTTGTGTACAGTACCGCGCTGGCGTACGATGATATTGCCTGCTTTAGCGAATTGTCCGCCCCAGACTTTTACACCAAGTCGTTTGCTTTCTGATTCACGGCCGTTCTTCGAACTACCGACACCTTTCTTATGTGCCATAATCTCTGTTCCTTTCTTTTAAGCAATAACGATTTCTTTAACTACGACATTCGTCAGGTCCTGACGATGACCGTTCAATTTACGATAGCCTTTGCGACGTTTCTTGTGGAAAACCAAGATTTTCTCACCGCGGCACTCGTTGTCGAGCACTTCGCATACTACCTTTGCTCCCTCTACGTACGGAGCACCTACAGTAATGTTACCGTCGTTATCAACGAGCAACACATTGTCGAACACAACCTCGGCACCTTTCTCCACGGTGTTCATACGGTTGATGAACAACTTTTTGCCAGCCTCTACTTTGAATTGCTGGCCTTTCATTTCTACAATTGCGTACATTATCACAATTTTATTAAATTACATCGTGCAGGGCGGCTTGATAGGTCCTTCGCGCTGCTAAAATAAAGCACCGTTGTGCCTTGGTTTCATACGCTGCCTACGGCGACTTTCTAAGCCCTAACCCGAAAAAGCGTGCAAAGTTACGACTTTTTATTGATATATACAAATTTACAGGTAATTAAATCCAAAAAATCGCCATTGCACTATCTATGTATGGTAAGAATCACCACGGATAGACCTACAAAAAAAGACCGCTCCACACAAGGAGCAGTCTTTGAATGTATAAAAAGCAATACTATGCTTAGGCGAAGAGTTTGCCGAAGTCCTCTTGGGAGATAGACTTCTCCTCAAGTTTAACTACACCTTTGAGGGCATCGAAGATTTTATTCTCGGCTACACGCTCAATGATACCGCGGAGTTGATTTTCCTGCTTGAGCATCTCCTGTGCATAGTTCGTGAGGTATTGGTCGTCAATGTGCATCAAGCCGTATTGCATAAACTGCATACGTGCCACCTCTTTGGCATACGCCTCAACTTCCTCTTTCTGCACGTCGATTTTGAACTCTTTCATAAGTTGGTCTTTTGCCAAGTGCCATTTGAGTTCCTCGAGCATCTTCGAGAAATCCTTATCCAGTTCCTCCTGGGTCATCTTCTCATTGGTAGCAAGCACCCAACGTTTGAGGAAAGCCTCGGGGAATGCCACATTCTCCATCTTCTTCATAATGGCAGCCTTAGCGTCCAAACCGAATTTGTATTTGCTGTCCTCTGCCATATTCTGCTCGATTTCGGCTTTGATACGTGCGCGGAAGTCTGCTTCGTCCTTGATATTGTTTTCGCCATAGACCTTTGCAAACAACTCACCATCAATAGCGGCAGGCGCATGGTGCGAGATAGTGCGAATCTCGAAAGTGAAGTCCGAGTTCATATCCTTGATATCCTCTTTCTTCAGCCCGAGCATGGAAGCCACTTCGGTCTCATTGCCGTAAGCCTTCATCGGATTGAAAGTGATGACATCGCCTTTCTTGGCCCCCTCGAAGAGTTTAGCCTGCTCCTTGTCCTGCATATATTCAGGGTTGAGCATAGCGTCCTCTTTGACAATACCGCCCTCTTTCTGCTCGGTCATCAAGCCTTTGAGTACATCACCGGGCACCACATTTTCGGTCTCGGTGTACTCTCCGAAGCGGTCAGCATACGAAGCCACCTGCTTATTGACCATCTCGTCGGTTACCTCGATGTTGTAGTATGTCAGTTTGTTGTGTCCGTTGAGTTTGGCTTCAAATTCGGGAGCGACGGCAATGTCGAATGCGAAAGTGAATGTATCCTGGTTGTCAAGATCCATCTCAGGCGTCTGCTCATTGTTCGGCAGGGGGTCTCCGAGAACTTGGAGGTTGTTGTCCTCGATGTACTTGCTCAGTTGCTC
>USNU01000165.1 GCA_900556095.1 uncultured Bacteroidales bacterium
TTTCGCGTATTTGTTTCTCAAGCGTGTCGCATTAATGGGCAAATTACATGGCAAATTATATGTTCCCAAAAATCAACGTCCAATTACACGACAATTAACGTTTTTCTATTCGCCAAATATAACCAAAAATTATTCAAATATATTTGGTCTATATTTGACCATATTTGGAGAAGAAAAAAAATACAACGTCCAATCACACGAGAATTAACGTTCCCCTAATGTACATCACTTGTACAAGAATCGCTTTATCGACTTTTTCGGAGTCTTCTCAAAGGGTTCTTTCTTTATCTCCACATCGCTCACACGGCTGTAACCGGGAATCAGTTTGTTGAGTTTCTTGATGTTCTCGCGCATCAGTTGTTGCAATTCCTCCACCGACAGGCGTTTACTCATCTGCTCGTCAGGGAAAATCAATGCCACCAAACGTCCTTCGCGCTCCACGATAATAGACTCGCTTACGCCTTCTTGCACATTCAGTTTGTCCTCAATTTCCTCAGGATAGATATTCTGTCCGGAAGCACCTAAGATCATCGTCTTGTTGCGCCCGCGAATATAGATATTCTTGTGCTTGTCGATATAGCCGAGGTCGCCTGTACGCATCCAACCGTCTTCGGTGAACGCCGCACGTGTGGCCTCTTCGTTCTTATAATAGCCGAGCATCACGTTCTCGCCACGTACCAATATCTCGCCCTCACCTTTGGCATCAGGGTTGTCTATCTTGGCCTCCATATTCGGCACTGGCACACCACAACTGCGACGCTTGAAATATTTAGGCGGATTGCCGGCCACCAATGGTCCGCACTCGGTCATTCCGTACCCGATAGAGAGCGGGAAATGTACATCCATCAGACACTTCTCCACTAAGGGGTTCATCGCAGCACCGCCACAGAGGAAATAGCGCACCTGCCCGCCAAACGCCTTCACGAGTGCTTTCTTGACGTGGTTGCGAACAATATTCATCACCCCCGGAGTATACCAACATACTTTGAGTATTTTCTTGCTCAACAGCGGGTCGAGTTTCTGCTTGTGAATTTTCTCTATCACCAACGGAACAGTCGCCACCATATAGGGTTTCACTTCCGCCATGGCTTTGAGCAGCAGACTCGGCGTGGGCGATTTGGTCAAATAATAGATGTGTGTTCCGACGCAGAGCGGATACAAGAAATCCGCCAACTGACCGAACATGTGTGCCAGCGGAAGCATCGAAACCAATCGTTGCCCGGGTTCAACAGGCAATATCTGTATAGCCGCTTCTACATTGTTGCTCAATGAACGCCCGTTCAGCATTACGCCCTTGGGCGAACCCGTACTGCCACTGGTGTAGTTGATAAGTGCCAAATCGTCCGGATTGACATCATAATGCACGTCCGATGGTTGCATGCCATGCGGATAACGGGTTTTCATCTCAGCATCTATCTGTTCTGCAGTTGGCACAAGTATGCCCTCTTTAGCACGTACGACAGAGAAATTCTCTATCGAAATCACTGCCGACAACTGCTCTAACGGTTGCTGCTGCAACTCACGCCATACATAAGGTCCCACAAAGAGAGCCTTGGCATCGGAATGTACCAGAAGCTTGGCTATATCTTCAGACTTAAAGTCCTGCAAGATACTGACTACTACACCCCGATAGGACGCTACCGCCAGATATGCCACTACCCAGTTGGCGCAGTTGCGCCCCGCAATAGCCACTTTATCACCCTCCTTAATTCCCAACTGACGAAACAACACATGCAGACGCTCCATCTCCACTGCCAGATCCCCGAATGTATACGTCTTTTCCTCCCCGTAATCCGTCAACGCTGCATCATTCCACTGATGCGTCATCACCTCACTGAGGTAATGCAAATAATGATTTTTCATTCCTATAAATTATGTATTTCTTAGAATTATCACTCCCCATACATCCTCAAAATTAAGACAAAGGTAGTGCTTTTTTTGCATATACACAAAAAAAGCAGTAATTTTGCCGCCGTTAATTTTAACACAAACATTTTAAGATGGAAAATAATCGTAGATTTGAAGACAGAAAAGAACCGGAGATTGTTTACTCCCGTTCGGTGAAGGCAGGAAAGCGCATTTACTATTTGGATGTACGCAAAGCGCGTAACGAAGATTTGTATCTGTGCATTACGGAGAGCAAGAAGAAAGCAGCCGGTGAAACGGAAGTTCCCCAGTTTGAGAAGCATAAATTGTTCCTTTACAAAGAAGATTTCGCCCACTTTACAGAGGGACTGCAGGATGTAATCAACTACGTGCAAGACCAACTCGGTGCTATCGAGGCACGCCCTGAATGGACTCCGGAGGACACCGATGCCGCAACTGATACGGAGGCAGATGCACCCGCAACCGACGAACCCAAAAAGAAAAGTCTCTTCGGCTTCCTCAAGAAGGACTGATTACAGAAAGACAGAACAATAGAATAAATAAACTCGGTTGTCTAACGCAAGTTAGGCAACCGAGTTTTTCAATTACACATTACACATTAATGCATCACATTCCCGGCGGTGGTCCCATCGGGGGCATTCCCCCGCGCGAACCACTCTTGGAACCGCCTTTGTCATTCTCTATCATTTCCTGAATATGCCCGCCCATACCTGTGGCTTTCAGTTTACCCATCTTGTTGAGTTTGTAGGTGAAGGTCAGCATAAAATAGGTGGGCAACGTATTATATTTGGCGTAACTCACATAGTTTTCCCCCACCACCTGCACAATGTTTTTCTTCTGCTGAAGAATATCATACACTTCGAGCGAAAGCGTGGCATTCGACCACGTCTTGTCCACCGACGTGTTCCAAATAATCTCGTTCACATCGCTCAGTCCCGTGTAGCCGTAACGCGCTGTGTACCCGCAATCGGTGGATATGTTCCACGACTTGGGCAGATGAAACTCCAAATCGCCCGTTACACTCCAGTTCCACACATTGCTCACGCTGTTCTGCGTCAGGTTGTTTTGCGTCCGGCTATAGGTTCCGTTGGCACGCAGCCCCACATCAACGATACTGTGCGTGAAACGCAAACCCAAATCTTCATTCACCTGCAGGTTACCCGTCAGCGAGCGGTCGCCAACCACCATATTACCCTCCTCTATCATCTTCGCAATCTCGGCGGCTTTCTGCTCTTTCAGAATATACGCCACACGCTGGTTGTAACTGATGGCGGTGCGGGTATTGAATTGGAACATTTTGTTGGCAAAAGGCGTGTTATACATCAGGTCTGCCCCGATGTTCCACGGCACCACATCGGCATTCACCGTCTGCTGGTAGAGTTTGCCCGTCTCGTCATAAATGGAGTTGTTCACCAACGCATCCTTGGTCAACGTGGCACGAATACCCGTCATAATGCTGGAGAACTTGTCCTGATTGAACCGCGAATACATCGCCATCAGGTTATGCATGAACGCCGGTTGCAACCCCAGGTTACCCACCGTCTCGTTCATCGCGTTCGAGTTGTTGCGCACAGGCTCCATCTGCGTAATCGTCGGTTGGCTCACCGTACCCCGATAGCGAATCCGCGCAAACTCTTTCTTGCCGAACTTGTACTTGAAATTCACCGTCGGCGACCAGTTCCACACGTTGATCAACGTATCCTGATGCAGCACTTGCCCGTAGTAGGTGGTAGTATGCGTCTGCGAAGCCAACACCCGTGCTCCCACCGTCAAATCACTGTTTTTCGTCACCCAACGATAGTTCAGTTCCAACTGCTCCGAATAGAAACGGTTGCTCAACTGATTGCTATATACCGAGTCGTAGGCATAATCGCCTGATTCCGAGTCAAATGAGTATTGGTCTTTCTGTGAGTTGCGGTTCCGTCCCGAGAACTCCGCCGCTATCTCAAGCAGGTGGTTGCGCTGATAGATCGGCTCCACATACGATGCCCGCAGACTGTAACTCAAGTTGTCGTTCTTCTTGTTGGTATATTGGTTCACCGTCGCGCTATTCGTCAGATTGTCAAAGGCATAAGTATTATTATAACCCGTTGTATTCCCGTAGTTCACTTTGCCCACAAGGGTCAGCGCACGCCCGGGGTGGAGAAACTTGTGGTTGTAGGTCAGTTTCAGTCCGCCGCTGATTTCGCGCGTCGAATCCAACTGCATCTGATAACCGTCGTTGATAAGGCTGTCTTCGCGGTGGTAGGTATAGCTCTCG
>USNU01000166.1 GCA_900556095.1 uncultured Bacteroidales bacterium
CGACCGCCTCTGCCAGCCGGATACCTATACTCACTTCTTTTTGCTGATTGTGCTCCACATCGCGTTTGACGACAACGATGTCGATGTCGGTACTCTCACGATGCAGAATCAGGTCACGCACCCAACCGCCAATGACATAGCAGTCGAGTCCGAGCCGGTCAGCCTCTTCGCCTACGAGACGAAGGACGGGTTGTTCTATTTTGGGATTTGTGATAATCATTTTATCAGTCTGTTGGTATGTGGATTGACAGAGTAATGTATATTTTCTTTTTCCGATAGGCGACGAATTGTGCCGACCATGCCTTTTATTGACAAAATGCCACTAAAACACATATAATCATATCATTTTGACATTTGCCATGCTCCTGATTAGAACTGCTCAAGGTCTGCTCAAGCACCCGACAAAATCGGCAGAAAGACCGAAATACAAAATGACAGCGTTTTGGCGATAATAGTGTCTGTTTGTCGGCGTTTGCATTTCCGGGAAACGCTATCGAACTCTCAATCCGAGTACAAAATTACAGAAAAAAAACGAAAAGACAAAATATATTTGCAAGTTTGAGAAATTTAGTGTAACTTTGCACGCTTTTAGTTCCATATAGGGACACACGGCACAATTATTATTTTTTAACCCGGGCAGGCGATTCGTGTAGTCGTAGCCCATAAAAAAAACAAAAGTCTAAATGGCAACAAAGATTCGTTTGGCTCGTCATGGTCATAAAGACTATGCTTTCTACCACATCGTAGTAGCAGACAGCCGCTCGCCACGTGATGGCAAAATTATCGAACGTATTGGTTCTTTCAACCCCAACACCAATCCGAGTGCAGTAATTCTAAATTTTGAGCGCGCTCTGTATTGGCTCACAGTAGGTGCAGAACCGACCGACACCGTACGTAACATTCTCTCTGATGAGGGTGTACTGCTGATGAAGCACTTGAACGGCGGTGTAGCCAAAGGCGCATTTAGTCAGGAAGAGGCTCAAAAGCGTTTCGATGCTTGGAAGGCTCAGAAAGACGCCAAGAATGGCAAAATCAGCCAAGCCGAGGCTGACAAGAAAGCAGCCGCAGCAAAGGCTCTTCTCGCACAAGAGGTAGAGAGCAACAAGGCAAAGGCTGCCGAGGTAGCAAAGAAACGCCAAGAGGCTGCTGACGCATTGGCCGCAGCAGCAGTAGAGGCTGCTCAAGAGGCTGCCGCAGCAGAGACTCCAGCAGAAAACGCTGCAGAGTAATCTGTCGCACGGCATTTACAATCCAAAATAAGTCCAGAACGTGAGTTTTGGACTTATTTGTACCAACACCGACCAACATTTTTTTTTCGGGAGGATTTTCTTCTGACCATTTTTCGTTTTTTATGGATACTCAAGATAATACCACATCATTATATCAACGAATGGCACAGCACCTGCATGCACATCGTATTTTGTTCTATTGGTCTGTGCCTGTATGTTTTGTAGTTGTCCTCGTCATTATGTTTTGTGTGCCAAAGACTTATCAGAGCAGTTGGAGTCTTGTGGTAGAAGATCAGCGTGCCATTGACGGCGACAGAACGTTGACTATCAATAGTTCGGAACAGTATGATCTTGGGTTGTTCCAAACGCGAAACAGTATCAACGAGTATAGTTATAGCGATTTGGTTACTTCATCGCAGTTGCTCAAATCGCTCTGCGCAGCACCTGTCAGCACATTAGACGGACAATTTGAAGGTACCTATTCGGATTATATCAATCGTTATATGCGCAAGCCGCTTTTTCAGCGCTTGAAAGGTAGTATTATACGCTTGTTCCGCAGAAAAGTTACATGTGCGCCTGTTTCTTCTGCAACCAATGATGAAGTATATCTCACACAAGGTCAGGCGGCTACTATGGCTATAATGCGCCAACAGATAACTTGTACCTTTGACAAGCGCACGGATATTGTGAAAATAGATGTGGTAACGCAGGATCCATTGGTTAGTGCGCAGGTCGCCAAGCACGTAGAAAATCAATTGGAAGCCTTGATTATGGGGTACCAGACACAGAAAATAGAGAGTATATTAAGTCATATAGATACACTTACTCTCAATGCTGAAAACGAGTGGAAAGAGGCGGTGCATACTCGTTCGAACAATGCAGATACTTACAAACAGATATATGAGTCGTTTCATCGGCAACAGGTAATATACCAAGCGCAGATGGTGGTAAGAAAGCCATTTGTCACTTTGTCGGAACCAACTATTGTATATGAAAAGGTGGGTCCGCATCCCTTTCAAACTTCTATTCTAGCCACGCTTGTTTTTGCTATTCTTTTGGCAGCATGGTTCTGCCGCCGTGAATTAATGGAAATTCTGTAGTTTCTTTGCACTGATGCTCAATGTATCTGTTGTCTTATATCATCCGGATTGGGTAGGCGAAGTAATTCCTTTGGTTGGGGAGTTGCTTCGTGTGGTATATATACATGCCATCTATTTGGTGGATAATTCGGAGACAGAGGTAGACAGGGAAATATTGCAACTTTTGCCCGATAACAAGGTGCAGTATATCTTCATGGGGAAGAATGTCGGATATGGCAAAGGGCATAATGTAGCCCTGCGGGAAAGCATCTATGACGGGATAAAATATCACCTTGTGCTGAATGCGGATATAGTAGTCAAGGCGGAAGATATAGACGCATTGTGTGATTTTATGGAGACCCAACCGATGGTGGGGCAACTATTGCCACGAGTGGTATATCCGAATGGAGAGACACAATATCTCTGCAAACTGCTGCCTACGCCGATAGATGTGTTTGGCAGACGGTTCTTGCCGAAGCGTTGGATTGCAAAACGTAATGCGCGGTACGAACTGCGCGACTCGGGGTATGATAAGCCTATGAATGTACCTTATCTGAGCGGGTGCTTTATGCTTTTGCGCACGGAAGCCGCGTTGAAAGCGCGACTATTTGATGAACGGTACTTCATGTATCCGGAAGATATTGACCTGACACGGACTATCCATCGCGACTATCTGACACTCTATTATCCTGCCGTTACGATTGTACATAATCACAAAAAAGGCTCATACCATAGTATGCGCCTTCTGTGGATACACATTATAAATATGTGTCGTTATTTCAATAAATGGGGATGGTTTAGAGACGCCGAACGAACCGCTTTTAACCAACAATTATTGAATGAGTTGGGACTCCGATAAGGTGCGACTTCTCATGCATTCATCAGTCTATATCCTAGATATACGACATAGATAAGCAACAAAATAACGCCATGCCACCAACGAATCTCGTGCTTCTTGTTGGTCATGACAAATAGCCAAACCAATAAGCAGCCCAAAGCCGCCATGAGACAATCCAAAATAAATCCATTGTAAGCGGGCAGCGGAGCGATGGTGGCACTACAGCCGAGAATCATAAAGACATTGAAAATGTTGCTTCCGATGACGTTTCCGAGTGCGATATCGCAATTTTTCTTCGCCGCAGCCATCAATGACGTAGCCAATTCGGGCAGCGAGGTACCAAGTGCGACAATCGTAAGACCAATAATCGCCTGACTGACACCCGCCTCGGTGGCGATATGCACCGCGCTCTTGACAATCATCTCTCCACCAATGACCAAACCAGCCAAGCCCAACACTATCAAACCGACGGCTTTACCAAGGTGCATAGGGCGAATATCCTCGCTATCATCGGCATAATCTTTGGCATGATGCAGGGTGAAAAACATATATACCACGAAAATAACCAGCAAGAAAATACCTTCCCCGCGCGAGATTCCGTCGGAGAAAAATCCCATCACCAAGATGAACAGACCTGCCAAAGTAGCCAAGGGGATATCCACTTTGCTACTCGTAACTTGCGATGAAATCGGGTAAAGCAGGGCTGTGCTACCCAAAATCAGGAATACATTCAGGATATTGCTACCGAGGATATTTGTAATAGCAAGGTCGGTGGAATTTTCGCTCACCGACACCATATTTACCACAAACTCCGGCATGCTCGTACCCATTGCGACTACGGTCAGACCTATCACTAAGTTGCTGATATGGAAGCGTTTAGCCACGCCACTCGCGCCGGCAACCAACCAATCCGCACCCATAATGAGCAACACAAATCCCATTACGATGAGTACACCTGCAACAAGCCATCCGCCTGTTTGCATCCAAGAATAAAAAAA
>USNU01000167.1 GCA_900556095.1 uncultured Bacteroidales bacterium
GCAGTTCGGTCTTTCCATCCGCGATTCACGCATCGCCGATGTCAGCCAGTCCAACGGCTTTGAGTCCGACAACTGCGCCGACGGAGCGGCCGTATCGCCATACACATCGTGTGTCTTCTCCAATATCACGTTTGTCGGTCCCAAACTCGACGCTCAGTTCCAAAACAACGCCGACTATATCACCGGTGGCGACATGTTCCCCAACAACGGTTCCTCGCTCGGACGCTTCCAATCCGCTATGCAAATCCGCCGCAACTCCCACCTCAACTGCTACAACTCCCTTGTCATAGGCTGGCCTATTGGTGTCATGATTGACAACGAGAAAGGCAACTGCTGGCAGGCGGCAAAAGACCAACTCATCAACGTGCAGAACGTCTGGTTGGCAGACTGCGACCTCGTCGGTTCGGATATGAACAAGCAGTACAAAGACTCCCTTGCGCTGGACTACAAAGCAAAGACTTTCGACCCCACCGCAGCCCACTCTTTCTCCACCACATGGTTCCTCGCACAGAAGGGCAACCGCACCAAAGACTTTGCCGCACTCGCAATGTCTGCCACATCGTATGTCCCCTCTGCTTCCAGCCCTGTCCTGACCGCTGCCGACTTCACCGCCCCAGCCCTCAAAGCAATGGAGCAAGTCCCCTTCCTCGGTGCTTGCAATGCTGACGCCGCATGGCTCACCGGCTGGACCAACTTCGACCCCCAGAACACCGACTATTAATCGGTATTATCTCATACAAACTAAGTCCGATAGGGTTCGGACTTAGTTTGTTTTTGTTTATTACTTATTTTGTTTCTGTTTATTAATAGCAGATAAGGGCTTGCAAAGCACTGCTGCGTAGCGCAGCGACTGCAAGCCCTTATCTGTTACTAATGTGGACACGACGCGTCCCGCGTCGTCATCCCCCCTCCTCATACCCGAGACTGCCTACTATCCACAGGCAGTCTCTATCCTCTATATTGTTTCTTATCAGGGCGATACCATCGCCCGCTTTTATTCAAAATACGCCATAATCTTGCCTATCCCAATTATTTTTTGTATCTTTGCGCGTTCAAGCAAACATTTCGGGGCATTAGCTCATCTGGTAGAGCGCAACGTTCGCAATGTTGAGGTGGTCGGTTCGAGTCCGATATGCTCCACAATGTCTTTTTTTGCAAACATATTATCTCGGTTCAACAAGAAAGATATGGTGCTTACCCCCGAACTCCGGAAATTGAAAGAGTTCGAGGTAATGATACGGTCGCTCCTGAGTGCAGATAAGTATGTGGCGCGAAAAGATTATACGTGGCTACGAGACGGATATAAGGATATTTATATTACATTTTCGCAACTTGTCTCCACCGGTATGCTCAATGCCTACTGCGAGACCAACCACGTGGAGCCTGCACGGATAACGCAATTTCTCAATCAATACAGCCAGATAGCAGAGCCCGATTCCCAACTGTTTGCCAAGCACAATGAGCGGTTTATGGAGCAGCATCTGCGCTCCGATAAAGCCTATTTGGATTCCATATTGGATGTAGTGGATCCGAATATCAAATTGGACGAAGAGCAGCGGAAAGTGGTGCTTTCCGACGAGGATTATATGCTTGTGATTGCTGGTGCGGGGGCAGGAAAGACCACCACCGTAGCGGCAAAGGTGCGCTATCTTGTGGAGAAAAAAAAGATTAAACCTGAACAGATACTGGTTATTTCGTTTACCAACAAAGCGGTAGGCGAATTGCGCGAGAAAATCAACAAGTCGCTTGCTATTCCGTGTCCTGTAACAACTTTCCATAAAACAGGTTACGCCATACTCAAACGTCAGGACGAGGAACGCAGGACGGTAGTGGATAGCGGGTTTATGTACTACGTTATCAACAACTACCTTAAAGGCAATATCCTTGAAAACCCAGAATTGGTGGATAAACTGATTTTATTTTTCGGCAGTTATTTTGATGCACCTTATGAGGGCGATGACCTCAATACGTTCTTCAATTATATCTCGAAAGCGGATTTCTCCACTATCAAGGGCAATATAGACGAATACACGGAAAAGATTATCGATCAACGCGGGCGAAGATATGTCAGTATTGTACACGAGACTTTGCGTTCCTGTCAAGAGGTGCAAATCGCCAATTTCCTGTATCTCAACAATATAGATTATGTCTATGAAAAGCCCTATCCGTTTAATATTCTCCGCTCGCACAAACCCTATACGCCCGATTTTACGATTGCGCAAGGGGATAAGGTAGCATACATTGAGCATTTCGGTATCTCGCAGGACGGGCGAAACAATCGATATACAGAGGATCAACTGAACCGCTATAAAAGCGAGATAAATGACAAAATCTTGCTTCATCGGAAACATAATACCGACCTTATTTATACTTTTTCTTCGTACAATGACGGACGTCCGCTGTTGGAACATCTGCGCGAAGAACTTCTCCGACACGGCTTTGAACTAATACCGCGCCCGTCACGCGAGGTATTTGATAAAATTGTCAGCACGGAAGAGAATAAGTATATATCCCGTTTGGTAAAGTTGGTATGTACATTTATTCAGAATTTCAAGACGAATGGTCTGACCGTGGATGATTTCTTCCGTTTCCGCAGTACCTCTACCAACGAACGCTCCAAACTGTTTCTCACTATCTGCGAACAATGCTACTACGAGTATACCAAGCGTCTGAAAGAGAAACACGCCATTGATTTTGAGGATATGATTAACGACTCCGCACGTATCTTGCGTGAGGAAGAACTGAAAGGCACAAAATTAGATTTCCGCTACATCATAGTGGATGAATATCAAGACATTTCGCGCCAACGGTTTAACCTGACCAAGGAATTGAGCCGGATGTGCAATGCAAAAATCATTGCAGTGGGCGATGATTGGCAATCGATATATGCGTATGCGGGTTCTGACATCACCCTTTTTACCAAGTTCAAGGAGACTTTCGGCTACGGATTGGAACTGCGGATTACCAAGACCTATCGCAATGCACAGGAACTCATTGATATAGCAGGCGGCTTTGTGCAGAAAAACAGCAGCCAAATTCGCAAGTCATTGGTTTCGCCCAAGCATATCAAAGATCCTATTATCATACAGACCTATACGGAAGATGTGGACAGAGAGAAATACGAGGGAAAAAGTGGTAAGTTCTTCCTTATCGGTGAAACCGTGCAAAAGATTATGGACGAGATTTTGGCGGTTAATCCGAAATCGTCTATTCTCTTACTCGGGCGGTATAATTTTGACGCATACAATTTGGGTAAATTGGCAGATTTCGTTTATGACGAAAAGACGGGCAATGTATGGTCGAAGAAATACAATGCCTACTATTTCGATTTTATGACCGTTCATCGTGCCAAAGGATTGGGGTATGATAATGTGGTTGTATTCAACAATATCGATAATGCATACGGTTTTCCTTCCAAGGTGGAAGATGATCCTGTACTGCGTTACGTGGTGAAAACCGATAGGGATATTGAGTTTGCCGAAGAACGGCGTTTGTTTTATGTAGCACTTACACGTACCAAGAACCGAGTGTATTTGGTTACTCCGCAGCAACGTCCGTCGGATTTTATTTTGGAACTGATACGCGATTATCCCAATATCGTTGTGCGCGGTGATATAGATACCGAAAGGACACAGAACGCCGAGCGGAAAGTCTGTCCTGTGTGCGGGTATCCGTTGCAACTGCGTTACAAAAAAGCCTACGGGTTGCGCCTGTGGATATGCACCAATGAACCCGAAATTTGCGACTTTATGACTAACGACCTAAAAGGTAACAAGATGTCTATTCTTAAATGTGACGCATGTAGAGACGGGTATTTGATAGTAAAGAAAGGCAAGGCAACCTCAAAAAACGATGGCAATATGTTCTTAGGATGTACTAACTATAAACCCGATGGAAGCGGTTGTAACCGTATGATGACTTACACAGAATACAAAAAGATAAAATAGTTGTAATATGATTGGTACTCAATTGACACAAATGGCTTTATCCGCTATTATGCGGACTCAAGAACAATTGGACTTGTTCTCTCTCAATGATGTGCTGTGTGGTAGGGAGACTAAATCTATAAAACAAAAAGGAATTGACCAAATCAAAACATTTGGCGTCGGTAAAGC
>USNU01000168.1 GCA_900556095.1 uncultured Bacteroidales bacterium
ATGTTTTCCTTACATAATTATGGGGAATTGTATTATCGCTTGGAGCCTCACTTCCTTTCTGTTTGCTTCATACCGATTTCTCAATATAGCGAACGGAGAAATTTTGCAGCGTCTCCGATTGGGTCCTTTGATGTAGAACGCGCTATACAAACACAAAAAGAGGATATGCCTCTTGTGGCATATCCTCTTTTGTTTTATCCTTGCAGATAGCAAACCTATCTATGAGACTATTTTTTTATTTGATTGTTGTACCCAATACGTTGAATACAGTACCATCAGCCATAATGAGTTGCAACTGACCGTCTGCGGTAATCACTTTTCTTGCCACTTTCGTTGCCGTGGTGTTCTCCAAAGCGGTTAGTTCTTCTCCTGTCAGGCAATCAAGAGCCTGTACTGTACATTTCTGCTCTTTGTTTGTTGCATCAAAACCGGTAATCTGGTAGCAAGCATCTGCCGTGATACCTTCGATATTAACGGTTTGACCGTAGTTTCCTTTATAACCGGTAGCAGCATCCCAACCGGTTACTTTACCGGCCAAGAAGATAACGTTGAATTTTTTCATTTTGTCCACTTGGAGTACATAATACGAACCAGATTTAGACATTGCAATGAATTGGGGATCAACTCCGTCTGCCCATACATAACCGGTCATATTGATGCTTGCTTTGATACCGCCTTTGCCATCACTGACACCGGTGTTCCATATAGAAATAGAGTCGCATTTCTCGTTTGCAGGAATCTTGGCACGAAGCATAATCGGCTTTTCCGAGCAGTCTTGTTTTACCAAGTATTTAGCATCGGTCAGCAATACATCTTCATAGTTGTCCTCACCCGTATAATCAGGCTTTTGGGCTTTAATATTCTTGCTACCAATAGCCGTTATAGCCACCTTCTCCTCCGAGAAACCGAAACCGCAAGCCATCATCTTCGAACCTGCTGTACCTACAATGTAGTTCTCTGCGTCTTTATAAACCGGTACACACAGAACACCGATACCATTGGTGGTGTAGTTTCCGCCCAATACGTTGCAAGGCATAGCCGGAGGAGCCATCAACTCATTAAAGTCGCCCGTACCCACATATTCTACGCATACACCGCCATTGGGGTTACCGAACGCTGCACCCGTATTACGCGACATCGACAGGTATTGGAAACCTACCATTGTGCCTGCAACCACACCATTACTCTCTACAACGCCTTCAAATACAAATTGTTGCTTGTTTGGAGTGGACTTGACAGCCACATACAGATAACCGTCTTTTTTTACATTCACTTTGAAGCAGGCACCCGCATTCGGACATTTCATATCAATTACAGGGTTAGCACCACCTGCGGTCGGATTGTCCTGACCTTGGATACGCTGTGTGGTGTAATCTACCGTTATATCACCAATCTGGAGATGACTATAGGCGGTGTCCGTCATCATACCCACCACTTTGTAGGTGGTCTTACTAAGTACCACAATACTTGTGGTCTGTTTTTTTCTTGTCATAATGCTCTGCAAAATTCAGCAAGTTGTTTTCGGCGAGGTATAGGAAACATTTAGTGCTGCAGGTTGGGTAACTTTCGAAATTCTTATCTTTTAATACAAAAAAGGACTATCCGACAATCGGACAGTCCCGTACAACAAAAGGAATTGTAATCAGTTATCGTATAGTAGCACCTGATTGTGCATCCGTTGGAGTCTTTGTTTGCTCCGGCTGTGGTTTCTCGCAGACCGTTATGGGCGCAGTTGTGGCGGGTTTGCCTATTTTGGCAAAGGCTTTTTGCAATGTAGGCACATCGGTTTTGTTGGCATCGTAGGTTACTACCACTGTCTTTTTGTTCAGGTCGCACTGAATATCCTTTACGCCTTTTTCGTATGCTATATTACTCATTATCTTGTCAATACAACCTTGACAATGAATATCCACATACAGGGTTACTTGTTGCTTGTCCGCTTTGGCAGACGCACTTGTTGCACACCATAACATCGGCAGTAGTGCAACCAAAATCATTAATAATCGTCTCATATTTGTATTTTGTGTTTATTATTTGTTTTGCAAAGGTCATTTAATTTCTGTTTGCCGTTTCACGTTATTGGCTTTGTATTTGTTTGTGTTGCTGTACTTCCTCCTCTGAAGGAGAGTAGGGAGAGGTTTAAAGTTTCCACCTAAATCCCGCATATATCTTCCACCCTGTGGTTGGAGCCCATGCCATGGAGGCATCAAAGTCTTTTGCAAACGGCGTATCCGCTCCTATCACAGGCGAGTCTTGACGGAAATTGGTCATATTTTCCGCCCCTATATAGATACTCCATGTGCGGAAGTACTTGGTTATCTGTGCCATCAGTTGAGGATACCATTTATAATATAGGTCGCCGTTGCGCTCCTCGTATTGGTGCGAACCGAGTGTACTGAGAAAATACTCGTTGAAACCGTCGGGCATACGTCCGCCACCGTTGAACTGTACTGTTACATCAAACTGCCATGTCTTGAGCGGTGTTTGGTAACTGGTGGTAATCAGCCCTTTGAATTGGTTGGTCAGCGGTTTGCGGCGCAAGTGGGTTACGCCGTCGCTTCCGTATGAACTCTCTCGCACATCGGTGTAGCGGAATGCTGCTGTCATTGTCCAACCGCGCAGTATCTCCATATTGGCTTCTATCTGTGCGTTGTGGGCAAACGACTGTCCGTCAATGTCGTGCAGATTATAGAAAAACACTGCCTGTGTGGACCGGTCGTAGTCTGCTATCACGCAATTCACGAACTGCGTGTAATAATAGTCAGCAGTCAGTTGCAGTTCGCGCCCTGCAATCGGGATATAGAACGTGCTGCTTACACCTGCATTCACCGCCTGCTCCTGTTGGGGTTTCCATGAGGATACCGAGAGGTTGACCTGACGATGAGAGGGTAACATCGCCGCATGGTCGGCAAGGATATTGGGCGAGCGGTATCCCATACCTGCCGATGCACGTATCGCCCACCATAGCCATGGTGTATAGCGTATATTCAGCCGCGGAGTAAAGAAGAAACCATATCGGGTGGAGTAGTCAGCCCGCATACCGGCTACAAATGACAACTTGTCTTCCGCTTTGAGTGCATATTCGGCAAACACACCGGGGGTCAGTTCCTGACGCCCGAAATCCATCACCTTCGTATCCCGTAGCGTCTCATCATATTTGTCATAATTGAGCGAAAACCCCGCTGACAATTTATGTTCTAATCCGCTCTGCAAAGCCCCTTCTCTGAGGGAGGGGGTGGCGAGGTTCTGCCAGTTTTTCTCAAATATTACATTTAGATATGCATTGGTCTGTGCAGCATCCCATAGTCGTGTGCCATAGATATTTTGCTGATTGTGATAAGATGCGGCAGCAATGATACCGAGGGATGTGCCGTGTATAGGGTCAAAGATAATACCGTTTTTTATCCATCCGTCCATGCGATACGCTTGCAAATCAATCAAATAGGCGGATAATGGTTCTTGACTCTTAGCCCTTTGTCTATTCTCTATGGTGCCGCCTCGGCGATGGTCGTATAATCCGCGCACCAATGCCTGCATTATGTATTTGTCTTGTTTGTAGTACCAACGGTTGGCAATGTTCACATTCTGACTTTTTGGCATATCGGCAAAACCGTCTTGGTTGTCGTCCATTGAGAGAAAACCCTGCTCATAATGCGCCATCAGCCCTGTCGCCAATTCTTTGTTGTTTATTCCCAACTCGTTGTCCTTAATCGGTATTTTCCAACCGCCTTCCACGTTCAGTTCTGGGTGCAATTCTGTGTTGAGCATTGCATTTATCGACACAGGGCTTTGATTTTGCGGCTTGAGGTATTCCACGTTGATTTGTCCCGTAACCGCCTCATAGCCGTTGATAACTGACGACGCACCTTTGCTCACTTGCACTGACTGCATCCACGTGCCGGGGATATAGGCAAGACCGAATTGTTGCGCCAATCCTCGCACTGCGGGTGTGTTCTCTGTGAGCAGTTGTACGTATGTGCCGCTTAGTCCTAATAGGCGTATCTGCTTGGCACCCGTTGCCGCATCAGCATACGCTACATCCACCGACGGATTGGTCTCAAAGGCCTCGCTCAGATTGCAGCACGCTGCCTTGAATAGTTCGCCCG
>USNU01000169.1 GCA_900556095.1 uncultured Bacteroidales bacterium
TCCTCGTCCACCAACATATCGCGCAACGTGCGCTCGGCTTCATCATAGTCTTGGGCTATGACCACCCCTTTTCCGGCAGCCAATCCATCGTATTTCAACACCACGGGAAAGGTCCCTTTGGCAATATACGCGCGCGCCTCCTCGTAGTCGGAGAAGGACTGGTAGCCTGCCGTAGGAACATTGTAGCGGGTCATTATCTGCTTGGCAAACTCTTTGGACGACTCAATCTGTGTCGCTGCACGGGTGTGTCCGAAGACAGGTATGCCTGCTGCGCGGAAAGAGTCCACTATACCTGCTGCCAAAGCCGCCTCAGGACCGACAACCGTCAAATCCACGTTGTGCGATTGGGCAAACGCCAGCAGACCTTCGACATCGGTGTCCTTGATAGAGACACACTCCGCCAAGTCTGCAATTCCGGCATTGCCCGGGGCACAGTATATCTTTCCGACCTGTTCACTACGACTGAGCGCATACACTATCGCATGCTCACGCCCGCCGCCACCTACTACTAAAACGCGCTTCATTGGAGAATCTACAAAATTAGACATTAGTGTTTGAAGTGTCTCATTCCGGTGAACAACATAGGTATCTTGTGCTTGTTGGCTGCCACGATACTCTCCTCGTCGCGGACACTTCCGCCCGGTTGCACAATCGCCGCAATGCCATATTCGGCTGCGCTCTCCACACTGTCGCCGAATGGGAAGAAACCATCAGAACCCATCACCAGTTCCTCTTTGCGAATATCTTTTCCCTCTGCCGCAAGTGCCTCCTCCGCCTGACGGAGTGCGATACCTGCCGAACCGACACGGTTCATCTGACCGGCCCCCACACCATAGGTGCGACCGTTCTTCACCACCACAATCGCATTTGATTTCACATGCTTTACGATACGCCAAGCAAACTGCAAGTCGGTCATTTGCTCATCGGAAGGTTGGGTCTCGGTAACGCACATCTCTTTTGTCAGCGCAACCGTTGTGGTGTCTTGGTGCTGTGCCAACAGACCTCCATTGACAGACACATATTGCATGTGTTGCTTGGTGTCGGCGTCCATATTCACCTCCAACAGACGCAGGTTCTTCTTTGTGCAGAGTACTTCGAGCGCGCCCTCGGAGAACTTAGGTGCCATAATAATCTCAAGAAAGACAGGTTTCATCAGTTCTGCTGCCTCGCGAGTCAATTCGCAGTTGGTAGCCACGATACCTCCGAAGATAGACACTTTGTCTGCCTCGTATGCTTTCGTCCAAGCCTCTACCACATCTTTTCCTATCGCCGCGCCACATGGATTCATGTGCTTGAGTCCCACGCAGAAAGGTGTGTTGCCAAACTCGCGCACGATATTGAGTGCGGCGTTGGCGTCTTGTATGTTGTTGTACGACAATTCTTTGCCGTTGAGTTGTTTTGCAGTTGCCAATGAGAAAGGCACAGGCTCCAAAGCGGCATAGAATTTGGCGTCCTGATGCGGGTTCTCGCCATAACGCAGACTCTGCTTTAGGTCGTATTCGAGGAATAGTTTCTCGTTCAGCCCTGCCGCCTTGCGCATGTAGGTGGCGATACACATATCGTATTCGGCAGTGTGTGTATATGCCTTGGCAGACAACTGCAAACGCGTATCGCGGGTGGTGTTCCCCGTAGCGTGGATTTCTTCCAGAATACGCTGATAATCAGCGGGGTCGCATACCACAGTAACATCATTCCAGTTCTTAGCCGCCGAGCGCAACATTGACGGACCGCCTATATCTATCTTCTCGATAGCCTCAGCCATAGTTGTCCCCTCTTTGGCAATCGTCTCACGGAACGGATAGAGGTTTACACAAACCATGTCGATGAACTCGATACCGTTCTCTTTGAGTGCCTGCAAATGGGAAGGTTCGTCGCGTCGTGCCAATAACGCGCCATGCACTTTGGGGTGCAGGGTCTTGACACGACCATCGCATATCTCAGGAAAACCTGTTACCTCGGAGATACCAATCGTGTGTACGCCCGCGTCTTCCAACAGACGTTGGGTACCTCCTGTGGCGATAATCTCCCAACCATGTTGTTGCAAGCCCTGTACGAACTCTACTAATCCTGTCTTGTCGCTTACGCTTACTAATGCTCTCATATTTTGTTTTCTGCTATTAGTTTGTTTATCACATTTATATATAATTCATGTTCCAATGCGTGTAACATCATCTCCAATTCGGCAATGTCGCGTCCCTCGTAGGGTATCGCCTGCTGTGCGATGATACGCCCGCCGTCCATGGTGGCGTCCACATAGTGAATCGTTACGCCGTATATCTTCACCCCATACTCAAACGCCTGTTCTATGGCATGTGCGCCCTTGAAAGCGGGCAGCAACGACGGGTGGATATTGATGATTCTTCCTTCGTAACGATTGAGCAGTACCTCCGACAACAGTCGCATATAGCCTGCCAAGCAGATGAGTTCCACTCCGTTCTGCTCCAACAGCCCGATTATCTCGCTCTCGTAGTCGGCTTTGGCGGGATAGTCTTTTGGAGAGAAAGCAAAACACTTCACACGGTGTGCCTCTGCGCGCAAGATGACTTCCGCACCCGGTCGGTCGCAAACCAACAGCACCACTTCTGCATTGATTCGCCCGCTCTCGCATGCCGACACTATCGCCTCGAAATTCGACCCCCGTCCGCTTGCAAACACTGCCAAACGCTTCATTTTCACGCCCTTATCGAATAGTTACACCTTCACCCGATACAATGCTACCGATGACGGTGGCGTGGAGATTGTGCTTTGCCAAGATGTCGATGGTCTGTTGTGCCTCGCTCTCGTCCATAGCCAACACCATACCGATACCCATATTGAAGATGTTGTACATCTCACGATGGGGGATATTGCCCCATTTCTCCAAGCAACGGAACACCGGCAGAATAGTCCAACTGCCCTCGTTGATGACGATACCCTGTCCCTCACCGAGGATACGCGGGATATTCTCATCGAAACCACCGCCCGTGATATGCGCCACGCCGTGTACATCCAATTGGTGTATCACATCGAGCACCTGCTTCACATAAATCTGTGTCGGGGTGAGCAATACCTCGCCGAGGGTCTTGTCTGCGCTCAATTCGGGATATACGCGGCGCAAGTCGAGTCCTGCGTCTGCCACAATCTTACGTACAAGACTAAATCCGTTGGAGTGTACGCCCGTAGAAGGAATACCCACCAACACATCGCCTGCTTTCACCTTGCTGCCATCGATGAGTTTCGACTTCTCCACAACGCCTGTGGTGTAGCCTGCGATGTCGTACTCGCCATTGCCGTACATACCCGGCATTTCGGCGGTTTCACCTCCGACCAGCGCGCAACCTGCTTGGCGGCAGCCCTCTGCCACACCAGCCACGATAGCCTCCACTTTGGCAGGGATATTATGCCCGATAGCCACATAATCGAGGAAGATAAGTGGCTCTGCACCCTGTGCCAACACATCGTTGACACACATCGCCACGGCGTCGATACCGATGGTGTCGTGCTTGTCTAACTCGAAAGCGAGTTTCAGTTTCGTCCCCACACCGTCTGTACCCGAAACGAGTACCGGTTCTTTAATGTTGAGCGCACTCAGGTCGAACATACCTCCGAATGAGCCGATACCGCCCATCGAACCTTTGCGGGCAGTAGATTTCACATGCGATTTGATACGGCTTACTACCTCGTATCCTGCTTCGAGGTTCACGCCGGCTGCTTCATAATGTTGTGCCATTATTGATGGTTTATTAGTTTATGCGTTTATCAGTTTATGCGTTTTGTCCTGCTATCCTCAGGGTATCCACAGGGAAACCACAGGGAAAATACAGCGATTATTTCTTGCGGAAATAACGCACAGCATTGTCGAACAAGGTCTGGCGTTTCTGTCCGCTGATATTCTTGAAAACATTGTCCTCGTATCGCTCGGAGTGCGCCATCTTACCCAATATCTGTCCGTTTGGCGAGATGATTCCCTCGATAGCATAGTAAGAACCGTTTGGGTTTGCCGGCGACTGCATGGTCGGTTGCAAGGTAACGGGGTCGGCATAACGGAACGCCACCTGCCCATTGCGGAACAACTCGGCTGCCAACGCCTCCGACACAACAAACTTACCCTCGCCATGGCTGAC
>USNU01000170.1 GCA_900556095.1 uncultured Bacteroidales bacterium
TCGGTGGAGCAGGTGGTAGTTCAACAGCGCATCGAGGTCAGCAAACAGACGCTGAACCAATTGGCAGAAGAGGTGGCAAACATGTCGCTCGAAGAGCAACGCAAGATTGAGCAACAAGCCAAATTGTATGGTGCTGAGGTGCTGAGGAAATCTGCCGAACCGCAAAAGAAGGACACTGTTCCTGTGGTACAGAAAGATACGGTACCTGTCGAGCCACAGCCGCAGGAGCCCGTCGTAGTAGAGCCGAAAGAGCAGGAAACGCCTGCCGACACCGCCCTTGCGCAGCCTATACGCGAGAACTACCAGCGTTTCTCTATCGGTCTCCGCGGCGGATATGCCAATATGTTGCATTCGCTCAACCGTGATAGCAAACGTCCGGGCGGCTTCGACGCTATGCTCGACCTGCAATATGCTTACTATTGGACCAAGCAGGAGCGTCCTGTTGACCTGGGTATCCTCACAGGCTTGAGCCTCGGCTATGCACAGAGCAGTATCAGCATGGATATCAACGACTCCTATACCGTTACTACCGATGAGGGGGCTGTGGATTATACCCTTACTGCCGACAAGGTCTCTTCGTGCGACCGACAACTGCAATTGGAGATACCGGTGATGTTCTCTTTGATTACCGACAAAGGACTATTCTTCAATGTCGGTCCCAAACTGCTGCTCCCGCTCTATACGCCGTATCAGCAGACTATTACATCGCCTACAGTGGACGCATATTTCCAAGAAGAGGGAGTTCACGTTACCAACGAAGCCATTACGGGACGTTTGGAGAATGACCAACTCAACGACAAAGGCAAAAACCACAACCAATGGAAAGTCAATCTGCTCTTGACTGCAGAAATCGGTTATGAGTGGAGTCTGCGCAATGGAGATGCACTCGGTTTGGGCGTATATGCCAACTATGGCGTGGTCAGTGCTTTCAAAGCAGAGACCGCCAATAAGAGCCTGATTAATGTAACGCCTCCGTCGGGCGACAGCAAGGCTTCAGCTTCTGTGGTCTCGGCTACGGATACCTATGTAAACAAATTAGGGTATGTGGACGTAGGCATCAAGGTGGCATACCACTTCAATTTCCCGAAGCAGAAACGTTCTGTTGCTGAGAAATAAGACGGATATATGTATAATAAAAAAGGCGGGACCGATTGCGGCTCCGCCTTTTTTGTATGGGGTATTGGTGCATTATGCATTATGCATTATGCATTGTATGATTTCTCCGGCTACTTGTGCTTTTGAGGCAAGCGGGTAGGCGGTATGATGTCCGTCTTTGTAGTAGATGGTTACTTTGTTGGTGTCGCATGCAAACCCTGCGCCGGCATCTTGCAGCGAGTTGAGCACTATCATATCCAGCCCCTTGGACACCATTTTGTGCAGTGCGTTGCTCTCCTCATTATGCGTCTCGAGTGCAAACCCTACCAGAGTTTGGTCGGGGCGTTTCTGCTGTCCGAGGGTGGCGGCTATGTCGTGCGTTTTGCGCAGAGTGAGCGTCAGTGTGTCTTGCCCGGATTGTTTCTTTATCTTCTGTGTGGCAATTGTCTCGGGGGCGAAGTCCGCTACGGCTGCACAGAGAATAACTATATCGCACGCGGAAAAGGCTCCTGTACATGCGTCGTACATCTCCTGCGCCGAACCGACAGAGGTGATATGCAATGCAGGGCTTACACCGAATAATTCTATTTCGGGTAGGGTACATTGTGCGGGACCCGATACCAATACCACTTCAGCCCCTCGGCGGTAGCACTCGCGTGCCAGCGCATAGCCCATTTTCCCCGTCGAGTAGTTGCTGATATAGCGCACGGGGTCTATTTTTTCCTGCGTGGGACCTGCGGTGATAAGCACCCGTTTGCTCACCATAGTTTTCTCCGTCAGGGCATAATATATAGCCTCTAATAGTGCGTCGGGTTCCTGCATACGTCCTCTGCCGCTTGTGCCGCAAGCCAACTCGCCTTCCGCGCAGTCAAGCATAGTGATATTATCCCAACCTGACAAATGTCTCATAGCCTCTTGTGTGGCGGGACATTGGTACATCTTGTCGTTCATCGCGGGGGCAATCACCACAGGCTTGCGCATAGCGCAGAAAGTGGTGGTCAGTGCGTCATCGGCAATGCCATTCGCCATCTTTCCCAACACGTTGGCTGTGGCGGGGGCTATTATCATCAGGTCTGCCCAGTCGGGTAGGGAGATATGTTCGGTGGAATGGGTGTTGATGGCGGCGAATACATCAGAATAGACCTTGTAGCCCGATAGGGTCTGCAAGGTCAATTCGGTAACGAACTCCAACGCATTCTTGGTGGTCGCCACCCGTACTTCCGCGCCAGCTTTGCGCAGCAGGCGTATCAGTTCGGGAATTTTGTAGGCAGCGATACCTCCGCTGATACCTACCAGTATGTGTTTACCCTGTAACAATGTACAATTAACAATTAAGAATTAACATACATTGTGCATTACACATTGTGCATTGTGTATTGTCCCTTATTTCAGGGCTTCGTCTTTGTTGCTGCTCTTATATACAAGGTCGTTTTCCACAAACTCCTCAGTAGCCAGCAACGTCGGTTTGGGAAGACGCTCGTATGTACGCGAAATCTCGATCTGCTCTTGGTTCTCGTAGGTCTCGTCCACCGAGTCTTGCGGAGTGGAAAAATCTTGCAGTTTGCTGTCTAACTCTTTCTTGAGCGAAGCACTGATCTGGTTGGCACGCTTGGCAATGATTGCCACGGTCTCGTACACGTTGCCTACGGGCTCTACCAACTTGTTCATATCGCGAGTGATGGTGTTGGTAGGCGCTTTCGATTGTTTGAAATCCATATCTTTAGTATCTTTAGTTTAGTGTTTGTAGTTCGCAGCGTAAAAATATGCCCGAACATATATACATATTGCGCTGTGCGCAAACTTATTCCTTGGTTATTTTCTTTATATCTTTGAGTATCTTGTCCGCTGCCGAACGGTGTTTCGATTCGGGGTACTCCGTAATGAAACTATAGTATTCGTCCTGCGTATCGCGGGCACGCTCCAGTTTCTTGTCCTCGTACGAGATTAATACCTGCTGATATTTGGCTTGCAGAATCAGCCAGTTCAGTTCCTCCTGATATGAGTTGCTCGGGTAGGTCTTGAGTGCGTTTTTCGCCACAATCTCGCAACTCAGATAGTTGTTGCCCAAATACGAACCCAAGTTGTAATAGAGTTTTGCACTCAGATACTCCTTCTGCGCCAGTTTGTCGTACATCTCCCCCATCTCTTGATAGGCTTGCTCTGCGTACGGGCTGTCGGGATAGAGTTCTACAAACTCCGTAAACGACTGTATCGCCTTCTTTGTAATCTCTTGGTCCAGACGTGCGTCGGGCGAATCAAGGTAGTAGCAGTGCCCGAGTTGGAAGCGTGCCTCTATGGCATATTTGCCTTTCGGATAGTTGCGGATATAGGCTTGATAGTAGTCGGCAGCCGAGGTGTAGTCCTTCTGTCCCATATAACTCCGCGCTAAGTAGGCAAGCACATCCTCGCTACGCTCCGTACCCCGATAATACGACGCCACATCGTCCAGCAGAGTCTGCGATTTTACGTATTGTTTGTCGTTGAAATACTCCAATGCCTTCTGATATTTATAGTCAGCATCGGTTGATTTCAATATCTTTTGGTACTCTCCGCAACCCGCAAAAAGTACACCAATCAGCAATATGACAAAATACTTGTTCTTCATTCTATGAAATGAGCCTGCAAAGTTACATAAAAAAAACGAAATACACAAATATGACGCAATTTTCGTGCCAACGTAGATTCAACAAGCAAGACTTTATGTCGTAGGAAAGATCCTGAAATTTGAATAAACTATGCAATTACTTGCGTCATTTATATATCTTCCAATTATCTCTTTTTGATATATGCAAGGTATGAAATGAGAAATCGCAAATCGTAGTGTCGCTGCTGGTTGTATGGCAGTGGAAGGCAGATAGGTAGGCCGGGGGATTCTTTTGGGGGAGTTATATCTTTGCGTTGCGTATCTCGGTGCTGGATATATCGAAATAGGGCGCGTCTTTCAGAAAAACAATGCCTTTTGTGGTCGGGTATTGGTCAATCTGTGTCTCCACCTTGCGCTGCGA
>USNU01000171.1 GCA_900556095.1 uncultured Bacteroidales bacterium
CCGGTCATCTATCCCGCCACAGTATTCATAAGTTGGCTGTCAAGCAGCGGAGTGGTGCTCGATCTATTCGGTATCAAACTGATGAAGATACTGTTCTTTCTGGCGTTCATTATCACACTGCAATACTGCAAAGACGAAGACTGCAAGAGTTTTGCCTACCTGTATATCTATTACATTATGTCCTGTATGCTACTGACAGAGTGGGATATATTGTAATTTTCATACCCCATTATTACAAGGGCTGTCTGACGGAGGTCGGGCAGCCTTTGTTGTATATTTATTACCAGGCGAGGGTGGTGGTGAGGGGGTAATGGTCGGAATGGCGGACACGGGCGACGGTACTGCTAACGGGGTGGAGAGAGCGGGAACAGAGGGTATAGTCGATACGTAGACCGAGGTTGTGGTAGATATAGGTGAAGCCGAAGTTGCCCCATGATGTACAGAGGAAAGCATCGCGCATAGTGCCTCGTATTTTCCAATATGTATAGGAAAGCGGCGTGGCATTGAAATCTCCTACGACGATGACGGGGTACGGGGAGTTGTCTATCTCTGTGCGGACGCAGCGTGCCTGCTCGTGGCGTGCGCGGCCTGCGGTTTCCAACTTACTGCCGAGACGATGGGCAGTCTCCGTGATAGCACCTGTATGGTCATTGGCGTGGGCAAAATCATTGTTGTCGAAGCGATTGGACTCGAGATGGTTGGTGATAAGGCGCAGGGTATCAGTACCAACGACGATGTCGCAACGAGAGGATATATTGGCACGGGAGGGATAGCGGATGGTCTGCTTGTTGACAAGCGGGTATTTGGAGAAGACGACATTACCGAACTGAAGACGGCTATTATAGACCGAGAAATCGATGTAGGAATAGGGGTATTTCTCGCACATGACACCTTTGAGTTCGCCAAGTGTGAGGTATTGGTTGTCCTTATAGACCTCGACTTCCTGCAGGCAGATGACATCAGCATCCTGACGCAAGAGGTACTGAATGACCCGGTTGCGCGGTGCTTTTTGGAACTCGCCCATACGATGGGTGTTATAGGTGAGAATCTGCAAACGGTGGTTGTAATCCGCCTCGTCGGCTCCGGAACCGTGGGAGACGAGGGGTAGCAGGAGAAGGACCATGCACACGAGGAGTATGCACAGCAGAAGCCCTTTCCATTTGCCTTTTTGTTTCATATATTTGGGTGTTCCTTTGCCGCAAGCGGCAAGAGAAATTAAAGAAATTAAAAGAAAAGTCGTTTTTTAATGTTTCTATCCTATAAGCATCCTATAACTATCCTATAACAAATTGCCTACTCCTGCTACGGGGTTGTACGTTTATTTCTTTTAATTCTTATCTCTTTATTTCTCCGATTCTTTACTTTTTGGGTTCGAGTGTGATAAGGGGGATGATCATTTCCTCGATAGATATACCGCCGTGCTGGAAAGTATTGCGGAAATGCTGTGCATAGTAATTGAAGTTGTTCGGATAGCCGAAGAAGTCGTTACCCGTACAGAACATATAACTGGTGCTCACATTTGGGCAGGGTAGTCCGACGCGCTTGGGTTGGTTGATGACAAAGACATTTTTGCTGTTGCAGTTCAATGCCTTTCCCACCTTGTAGCGCAGGTTGGTATTGGTATTTTTGTCGCCGACAATCTGCACCGGATTCTTGACGCGCACGGTGCCATGGTCGGTGGTGATAACCACTTTGTAGCCCAATTCGGCAATCCGTCGGAGCAAATCGTATGTGGGCGAATGGCGGAACCAACTGAGCGTGAGACTGCGATATGCCGCCTCATCGTTTGCCAACTCGCGCATCATTTTGCTCTCTGTACGCGAGTGCGAAAGCATATCTATGAAGTTGAGCACCACCACATTAAGGGGGGTGTGCAGCCCTTTGAGTTGCGCAATGACACGTTCGCAGAAGTCGCTCTCGTTTATCTTAAAGTAGGAATAGGTATCTTTGCGGCGGAAACGGTCTAACTGCGTCTGAATGAGGTCTTTCTCGTTCAGGTTCTTGCCCTCCTCGTTCTCTTCTTCCACCCACAGGTCGGGAAACATCTCCTGTATTTGGAGAGGCATGAGTCCGGAGAAGATGGCATTGCGGGCATACTGGGTAGCCGTAGGCAAGATAGACAGGTACTGCTGTTCGCTTGTAACCGTCATAAAATCAGACAAAAGCGGCTGAATAGTCTTCCATTGGTCGTAGCGGAAATTGTCAATTACGACAAAGAATACTTTCTCGCCCTTGTCCAACATCGGAAACAGCACGCGCTTAAAGATGTCGGGCGACATCATCGGTCGCTCCTGCGGATTGAGAAACCACTCTGCGTAATGCTTTTGTATAAATTTGGCAAAAGCACTCTCCGCCTGACTGCGCTGCATATCAAGCAGTTCGCGCATTGAGGAATCGATATCTTGCAGGTCGAGGTCCCACTTGGTCAAGGTGCGCTCTATTGCCATCCATTCCTCTAATGTCTGCGCCGTATCAATCATATAGGCTATGTCGCCAAACTCCTGACGATAGGTCTGGTTGGTATGCTCACTGATGATTTCGTGCTGATGGATATGCTTTTTGAGGCAGAGCAGTATCTGATTAGGATTAACAGGTTTGATAAGATAGTCGGCAATTTTCTCACCGATAGCCTGCTCCATAATACGCTCCTCCTCACTCTTGGTAATCATCACCACAGGCAATTCCGGATGAAGACGCTTAATCTTCTGCAGGGTTTCGAGTCCTGTCAAGCCGGGCATATTCTCATCGAGAAAGACGATGTCTATGGGTTCGGACCGGCATATATCGACAGCATCCTGCCCGTTGTTGGCGGTAAGGACTTCATAGTTTTTGTTGCGCAGATAGATGATATAGGGTTCGAGAAGGTCGATCTCGTCGTCTGCCCATAGAATTCGATTGGTATTCATATAAAGTGTTTTATTGGGCTTTGTTGCAAAAATCGTACCGAGCCGTTAAGTTTTTCTTTCTCCATTAACAACCATTAAAATCCCCTTTAAAAACTCCGTTAATCAACGTGTAATTAGACGTTAATGGGACGAATTAGTCTAATTGGTTGAATTGGGATTTGTCTTTTTCCAATTGGCGGCGGCAGAGAGCGAGCAGGTCCTTTGCCTCGACAGCGAGAGTACGGTACTCTTCCATACTGAGTGCTTCGGACTGCTCCAACTGTTTGACTATCGTTTCCACACGCGCCATCGCCTCGTCGTAGGACAGGTTTTGTTTATTTTCCTTTGCCATCACAGATAACTCTTATCGTAAAAAACAGTATTTTCAAGTCTAACTGAATAGACATATTTTCCATATACATAATATCATAGTTGAGGCGGTCGACCATCTTCTCAATAGTGTCGGTATAGCCCACTTTTATGGGTCCCCAACTGGTAAGTCCGGGCCGAATCTTATAGAGCAAGCAATAGTATGGTGCTTCCTTGACTATTTGGTCGATAAAATAGCCCCGTTCCGGGCGTGGTCCGACGATTGACATATCTCCGCGAAAGATATTCCACATCTGCGGGAGTTCGTCCAAACGATACTTGCGCATAAAACGCCCGACAGGTGTGATACGGGGGTCATTGTCCCTGCTCAGTAGCGGTGTATCGGGTTCGGAATTGAGATACATCGTGCGGAACTTGAGGATACGGAAGGGCTTTCCATGGAGCCCGATACGCTCCTGGCAATAGATGACAGGTCCATGGGAAGTAACGGCGACCAAAACCGAAAGGAGCAGATAGAGCGGCGAAAGGAACATCATTGCCAGCAACGATGCCACAATGTCGAACGCCCGCTTGATACAAAGCGCGGAGTCGCTCATCTTGTGGTCAGTGATACGCACGAGCGGTTGCCCCTCAATCTCGCCGATGCGTGCCGCTCCCGTAAGCATATCATAGACGCGCGGGACGACCGAGATGGCGATATCCAATGGATACAGGATATTGATAATTTCATAGAGTGTCCGTTCGGAGTGTGTCTTGGGCAAATCCACAATGACTTCATCGACTGCGCCCCGCTGCATACGCTTCGCCTCTGCCAGACTACGGATAGTATAGACACGGAGCGGCGAACGGCGGGAACGAGTAACGAGCGTAATA
>USNU01000172.1 GCA_900556095.1 uncultured Bacteroidales bacterium
GTCAAATATGTACAGTCGGGCGAGACCGATACGGTTACGACCCAAGTGAATGGTACTCCGTCGCTGACTATCAATGGATTGAAACACTCTACAAGTTATTCGTACAAAGTAAGTGTTCAGTCGGATTGTGGCAACGGAGACAAAGCCGAGGTGGCTGCCACTACCTTGTCTTTTGCTACCGAGTGCGCACTTCTGACTGCTGTTAGTGACTCTATTTTGCTGGATTTTGAGCAATACAGCGACAAGCAGAATTTCGCAGATGTCCCGTGCTGGAATACGTTTGCCGGCAAGAATAATCCTGCCAATACATGGGCAGTGCAGTCGGGTGATGCTTACGAGGGGGCTATGGCGGCTTATCTCAATAATTTGTCTGACAACGCCAAATCTGCGGTGTTGGTAACACCAGAGTTGGAGATTCCTGAAAAATCAGAACTGAGTTTGTATGTTAGATCGGGCTATAGTTCGTCACAGACCGCCGATGACAGTTTGATTGTTTATATCAATGCCAATCCTACCTTGGAGGGTGCTACCCGCTTGGGTAAAATCACCGACCTGACCTCGGATTACCAGTTCTTCCGTTTCAGTTTAGAGACCTTCCGCGGGAACCATTATGTGCTGATTGAGTCCTATAGCTATGGCTCTGTTTTGGTGGATAATATCTTGATTTCTCCGGAGCCTGCCTGCTTGCCGCCTACCAAGTTGCTATTGGGCGACGTGGCTGCACGCCAAGCAACGTTCAGTTGGACACCGGGCAAGAACGAAACCCAATGGCAGATAGTAGCAGTGAACAACAGCCAAACAGTCTATCGCGAGGAAACGGTGGATGATACTCCGTCGTTTACGTTAGACGACCTCGAACCTTCCACTACCGATACTTTCAACATTACGATTAAATCTGTATGCGACAATGTGCCGAGCGTAGAGGCTCTAAAAGGTACGCTGATTTTCACCACTATTTGCGAACCCGCTGACCATACTGCAGCCGCTCCCGGCGATACACTGCTCTTTACTTCGTTTGAGGCTGACGATGAGAACGAAGCGTTCAGTCCGGACGAAGCAGCCTATTGGGATGCCGATAAGCATATCTGTTGGACTAACGAGCGTGTAGGCGGCAGTTCGGGAAATATATGGCAAGTTCAGCAAAGTTCGTATCGCGCTCATTCCGGTGACCAATATCTTACCATTCCAAATTCAAGTAATGACAGACCGAAGGTGTTGTTTGCATTGCCTGCAATGACATTCAGTGCAGGTCAGGAGATCGGTTTGAATTTCTGGCTCAAGGGTGATAGCAGCGATTCTCTGATTGTGTATGTCAACAGCACGGCATCGCTCGAGGGTGCAACCCGCGTCGGATGTACCGGCAAACTGAAAAGTGACTATGTGCATTATGAGTTCGACCCGATTCAAACCTTGGAGGGTGTAAACTATATTCTCCTGTATATTGAGCACCAGATTAGCGGCGATACCTATTTGGATGACATCGTGGTACGTATGCTGCCTAATTGCCGCAAGGTAAAATCGGCGGAGATTACCGACATCGCCACTACAAGTGCGAAACTGGCTTGGAAGCGGGCACACGAAGAGAATACATGGAATGTAGTGGTAAAGAACGGCAAAGATACGTTGCTCAATACGCAGGCAACTACTCCGTCAGTATTGATAGAGAACCTGACGCCTGCCACCAAATATACGCTCGATGTTACTATCGCAGCCGTCTGCGACGGTGTAGAGGCTGCCGAGAAATATGATGGGCAGTTGTCTTTCACTACCGAGTGCGAGGTAATCAGTACTTTCCCGTGGCGCGAGGGCTTCGAGTCGATGCCTACAGGCAGCAGTACCTCCGATGGGCCGCTTTGCTGGAATATCTTGGATGCCAACCAAGGCGGAAATGCATCGGTATTCGTAGCATATAGTTATTCTCCCAGTCAGTATATTACAAGAAAGGCTTATCATACGGGTAGCAAAGGCTTGGTAATGGCATTGGCTTCCGGCAGTAATGCGGCTGCGTATGCGTTGCTTCCCGAAATGGAAAATGCCGCAGGCAAGCAGTTGGTATTCTGGTATAAGTTATACGAAACGAAGACCTTGGAAATAGGCTATCTGACCGACCCTGCTGACAAATCAACATGGGAAACCATTGCTTCCTATACCCCCGCAACGACTGATACATGGGAGGAGATCAAAGTTACCTTGGATGTCCCCGAAGATGTCATGAACCCGCATTTCGGTTTCCGTTTTGCAGCATCGTATTCAAATACAGCAGCCTACATCGATGACATCAAAGTGCGCGAGGTGCCTGTCTGCGATATGGCAACCGACTTACACGTCATTGATTCGCTCAGCACTGCCACTACCGCTACCGTGGCTTGGTCGGGCTTGGCAGACGCCGGTTATACCGTTATCTTCCGCGGCAACGACACCATCACCAAACAGGTAACCGACACCTTCTGCGTCTTGGATGGGCTGACCGCATCACGTATTTACAACTATGAGGTAAGCGTCGTTGCCCGTTGCGTCGCAGGCGAAGCCGTAGATACACTGACTGCCAACCTGCAATGGCTGACCGACTGCGCCGGGGCTGTTACCACATTCCCCTACAATGTCGGTTTTGAGGAAGAAGATGGATATAAGGCGTCTACCAGTGCAGACGAGATTGTAATGCCAAATTGTGTGGTTTCAGAAAAATTAGGAGAGTCTAATTATACTTTGGTTCCGTATAATTCCGCGATTTCTAATGTCCGCACAGGCAAACAATGTTTGTTTATAAATGGCTATAATGACTCTGGTTATACTCCCAAACGTATCAGTTCATTTGCTTTTCCTGAAATGATATTCCCAGAGGGAGAGCAATACGAGTTTGTAGTTTGGTCAAGAGCCCAAGCAAGTTCGTATGCCACAAATGTCAATAATGATAGTGTTGAGGTATTCTACAATACAGAGAAACAATCGCTGGATGGGGCAGTAAAGATAGGTTCATTTAAACCGGCATACAATTATACCCAACATTGTATAACTATTCCCCAAACAGGAAAACAATACATCATTATTAAAGTATGGGCAAGAAATATGTGGTTCTTCGATGATGCTTCGTTCCGTAAGATTCCGACTTGTTTCCCTGTCGAAAATGTACGTGTAAGTGCAACCGGTTTGGATACCGCCCGTATCGCATGGGATACGAATAACGATGGCGCAAGTTATCGTGTAACTATCAAGCAAGGCGAGAATGTGTTGTATAATGGTCTTGTTAATGATACAGTACTTGTACTTCGCAATCTGAACCCTTCAAGTATGTACAACAATCTGCAAACCACTATCGTAACCGTCTGCACAGATGGCGAAGAGTCTGCTGATATCTATACGGGTACAATCTCATTTGCAACCGAATGTGGTGTTGTTACTGAATTCCCTTGGGTAGAAGATTTTGAAGGATATGAGAGTAATAATACCAAAGATGGTTTGGAGTTTGTTCATCCATGTTGGCTCAATGAACATATAGAAGGTCCGGGTAATAAGTTGTTTGCAATATCTCACAAACTGGGTGCTACACACAATTTGGTGGCTCCTGATAATAATGCTACCACATACACTCGCCTTACTTTGCCTACAATGGACATTCCGGAGGCAGGCGGATACGATTTCTCTATGGATATATATCGTGAAAGTTCTGGTAAGGAAACAGAGGGGGTATTCGTGATTGTAGGTACAGATACTTTGGGCTTTGTCGCACGTAAATATTCTGTTGCGGGGCTTAATATCCCTGCAGAAGATTCGTATAACAAATGGTTCCACTATACCTTTACTTTGCCTAAGGCTGGTGTGCAAAACATTGTTATTTTGGGACGTGCAGAGTATGGTTACGCCATTTATATGGATAACTTTACCGTCAAAGCCAATGGCAAAACGCCTACGGCTCTGCCGACCACAGGTGCTGATACCGACTTGGCAATCAAGTTCATCAGCAACGGGCAAGTGTATATCTTGCGCAACGGTATCATCTACAATGCCCTCGGGCAGCGTGTTGAGGTGTTGAAATAACCGCTATACAGAGCGAATACCACCTGATGCAC
>USNU01000173.1 GCA_900556095.1 uncultured Bacteroidales bacterium
TTCACGGTGCAAAGGTAAAGTTCGTTTTGTTTTATAGGTCTTCGTTATTTCGAACTCACGTTAATTTAGGTGGACTATTGGGTACAAAACAGGCTGCCCGATATGATTGGGGCAGCCTGCAGGGGGAGATAGGGTGTGCGGTTATTTTATAATAGTTCCTACTGTGTTGTATTTCACACCATTGCGCAGGATGATGACGTTGCCATGTTCAAGATACTTGGTAGCGATGGTTTTTGCGCTTTCGGTTTGCTCGATGGCAGTTTGTAGCGGCTCAAATGCCTCAAACTCAATAGTTTGCTTGGTGGTATAAACCACATCGTTGCTTGCCTTGCCTGAGAAGGTTACATTGTAGGTGGCGATGAAGAGACCATCTATTTCAGAGGCTTTGCGTGAAACCAATTCCAATGTCAGTTCTGCCGTAATGAAACTTAGTTCGGTGGTGTCTGTGCCGGCAATGTTTACCATATAAGATTCCTCTGCTTCTATCATCTCATCGTCAATACTATAGTCGCCGCTCAAATCGGTGTAATCGCCGATGTAGAGCAGAAATTCCATCATAGTGCCATCTCCTACAGGAATCAAACCGTCTTCGGCTTCTTCCCATTGCTCGAAAGTGTACAACATCAGATAAGCATAGCCATATTCGCCATCTTCGGCATCAATCTGACCGCCCACAAACGTGATGTCCTCTGTAGTAGATTCGGGGTCAGCAGGCTGTTCGCCGTCGGTGGTGATAGTGATGGAGAGTATATCAAATTGTCCTGCTTTGGTAGGCATGGTGCCAAAATCGGCTTTTTCGCCCACGGTCAGAATGATAGAATCGGACTTGCCTTGCCAGGATACAGCCTGCCCGCCGTCTTTTGAGCCCGATTGGGTGAGAGTGGGGACATTGCTGGTCAGTGTCGCCAAGCGTTGTTCGCCTTTGTCTGACAACTCGAAGTCGATGGCTGTGATATTATTAACAGAGGTGGAGATGGTGAGTGTGCCACCCGCGTATATACGCAATTCTCCCTTCATTGCCGTTGACGCAGAATTGGGTCCGTCGGTGGCTGTGATGGTGATACCGCGTGAACTAAATGAAGTCTTTTGGAAATTACTCATTTTCAGAGTAATGGTTTCTGCCGATAGGGTTGCAGTTACCATAAGGGCTGCAAGCATAAAATAGATTTTCTTCATCTTTTTTAGTTATATATGATTGTTAAATATGTTGCTGTCAGAATAGGTATATTGATATAGTTTGACCTGCATTCTCTCCTTTGTCTCATAGTTCGGAGGCGGTCGGTGCTATCCTGCGGGCATAAAAAAAACGACTTGCCATTTAGCAAGTCGTTTTTTTTATGTGGGCGTTTACGGATTCGAACCGCAGACCCTCTGCTTGTAAGGCAGATGCTCTAAACCAGCTGAGCTAAACGCCCTTTCCGTTTGGAAAAACCTCGTTAGGTTAGTTCCTTTCCGAAAGCGAGTGCAAAGGTACTGCTTTTTTCTGAACCGTGCAAATGTCAGCGCATTTTTTTTGCAAAAAAATGCCGGTTGAACCAATTTTGATACTGCAAATGGTAAAATACTATATAAAGCAAGCCCGTGATGAGCAATCCTACACATAGTCCGCCCAGAACATCGGAGGCGAAATGTTGCGAGAGATAGATACGCGAATAGCCGCCGAGGGCAGCAAAGAAGAAACAAGCGGCCTGCCAGAAGCAATTTGTAAATTTGTACGTGTGTAAATTTGTAAATCGGTTGATATGTTTATATAAGACATTGGTGCCGATGATGCACAAGGCGAAGAACAGGGCAAAGAAAGTGGTGGTATGTCCGGATGGAAAAGAGTAGAAACGGCTCATGGTAACGCCTTCCACAAGCGGAAGTTGTATGTTGGGATAGTTGGTGGCAAAATAGGTTAGCGGGCGCGGGGCATTGACGATATGTTTGAGTATTTGTGTGACAAGTCCGGATAGAAGTGTACCGGAGAGTGTAAATGCCGCCCAACCTGCTTTATAGAACAGCAGGGCAATGCATACGATATAAGGTACCCACTCGCCAATTTGCGTATAGTATTTGTAAAATGTATCAAGTATGGGTGTGTGACGGTCGCATAAAAACAAGTGTAGTTCGGCCTTTGGAATGTATAGCAGGCAAATGCCCAGTGCTACTATCAGCATAAGGCAGAGTGTAAGGAAAACACTGTTCCGGCGTAGAAAGTTCATCGGTTATGAGTTATAAAAACGCTGCAAAGGTACAAAATAAACAGCGTAATGCCAAATAAAATCGGCTGCTTGACAAAGTCAGGAAGCCGATTTTATTTTTAATAGTATGTCTTTTGTTCTGTGTACCTTATTCTGTAGGTATGTCTTTGTTTACGTTCTTGCTGCCGATGAGGGCATAGAAGAGAATATAGAGGAGACCGATGATAGGGACTATGTAGGAGATAAGATAGCCTACGTGGTCGGCAAGCATATTCTGGAAGAAAGGCAGAATTCCACCACCGCAGACAAGTGCCATAAAAATACCGCTGGCAGCAGGGGTATATTTGCCGAGTCCTTCAGCGGCAAGGTTGAAGATGGCACCCCACATTACACTGGTCATCAGACCGCAGAGGAACATAATGATCATGCTGATAGGCAATTCGACACCTTTGAATGTAACAACCCATGTTTCGGGGAAGAACATTATGCAGAGCAGCATCACGATAGCCGTAGCGGAAACCGTAGCAAGCATTGCTTTGCTGCTTACCTTGCCGCCGATAGCACCGCCGAGGAGACGACCGCACATCATCATCAGCCAATAGAAACCGACTATAGTACCCGCAATAGCAGGACCTACCAACGGGTCGTTGGACATATAGAGATTGGCGGTATTCGGAATACCTACCTCAACGCCCACATAGAAGAAAATAGCAATGGCTCCGAGTACGAAGTGGCGGAATGACATCGGGCTGTGCTGATCCTTACGGAGTTTGGCAGCAGCACGTTGTTCGGCAGTCTCGATATGCGGTTCGGGGATATTGGTAAAGAAGATAACCAAAAAAGCAACCACGAAGATAATCATGGCGGTGAGCATGGCGGGAGCAGCATCGGAAACAGAAGCGGTGCTTGCCTGACCGCCGATGAGGTATCCCAAGAAAATTGGCGCGATAGTACCACCAATCGAGTTACACGAGCCGCCAAATTGAATAAGTTGGTTACCGCGTTTGCCGCCGCCACCGAGGGTGTTGAGCATCGGGTTGACCACGATATTGAGAAGACACATCGAGAAACCGGCGATGAATGCACCAAGGACATACACTCCGAAACTCTCGGCATAACCGCTCAACCATTGAACCCCGACGCCGATGAAACCGACGGTTACTGCCAGCAGAGAGGTGAATTTGTAACCTTTGCGCTTAAGAATGATACCACCGGGGATACCCATACAGGCGTAGGCAATAAAATTGGCGAGTGTACCGAGTTGCGACATTGCGTTCGATGCACCGAATTGGTTTTTCACGATGACGCCCATCGAACCGGCAAAGTTGGTTACGAAGGCAATCATAAAAAAGAGAAGAAACATTACTACAATCGGCAGTATGTTTCGAGACTGATTGTTACTCATAGTATATTTGTTTTTTGTTGTTTAATGACAAACGGGATTTAAGGTCTTTAAGGGGGCGTTAAAGTCCTCGGTATCTTTAGAGATTGTTCTCCAAAAAGAGCATCAGGCGTCGGTGAAGATGGGTATAGTTGTTGCGTTTTTTGAGAAAATGGTTGTCATCGGGGTAGAGTTGCATCTCAAACTGCTTATCCGCCTGTACGAGAGACTCTATATATAATAGGGTGTTCTGTGCGTGAACATTGTCGTCGGCAAGACCATGAACAATGAGCAGTTTGCCGTTGAGCAGTTTGCCTTTGTCGGTGAGACTGCTGAGTTTATACCCCTTTTCGTTGACTTGCGGGCGACGCATATATCGCTCAGCGTAAGCGGAATCATAGAGTCGCCAGTCGGTAACAGGTGCGATAGCAATACCGCAACGGAAAGGACTGTCGGCTT
>USNU01000174.1 GCA_900556095.1 uncultured Bacteroidales bacterium
TCACGGCTCTCCCTGCCGATGGCACCCCCGTCAAGATGTATGTGGACTACATACGTGTCTATAAAGAAAACAAATAACCCCTAAAACATCCTATTATTTTACTATAATTTATAGAACATCTAAATCCCCCTGAAAATGAAACTCAGCGTCAAAGAAAAGTTAGGATATAGTCTCGGTGATACTGCCTCCCATTTTGTATGGGATATGGTCAATTTTTGGTTGATTTTCTACTACACCGATGTCGCAGGTATCAGTATCGGTTGGGCTACCACCATCGCTATTCTCGGTACGATTATGGACGCCGTGATGGACCCTGTCGTGGGAATCTGGGCGGACCGCACCAACACGCGTTGGGGCAAATTCCGACCATTCATTCTCTTTGGTGCTATTCCCTTTGCGCTCTGCGCCCTCCTCGCTTTCTGGGGACCGTCGCTCACGGGCAATGCGCAGATAGCCTATGTGTTGATTACCTTTGTTATGCTGCGCGTCATATATGCCATCGTCAATATCCCCTATTCCTCTTTGGGGGCAGTGATGACCAACGACTCTATTGAGCGGGCGGGACTCAACTCCTATCGTTTCGTGGCTGCCAACATCGGGCAACTCATCGTCTCGGGTATCGCACTTTATGGCGTTTATTATCTCGGTACAATGTGTGTTTCCGGAATCGACTACTCCACTATGGCTAACGATGAGGCGCGCAAACTCTTTGCCGAGACATCCGCCGACAATGCCGCTTTGGTCAGCAGTGCCTATCAGTACGGTTTCCGCTATTTGGTGGCAATCTTTGGTCTGATTAGCGTGGTGCTGTTGCTCATCACGTTTTTTTCTACTCGTGAGCGTGTTGCACCGGCTGCCAAGCAGGATACCAATCTCTTCCGCGATTTCGGGTCGCTTTTCCAGAATCGTCCTTGGGTGGTACTGACACTGGTAGGAATTGTTTCCTTTATTATGTTTGCTATCCAGAATATCTCTGCCACCTACTACTTCAAGTATTTCTGCGATGCCGAGTCTAAGAGCCAGTTATTCAATATCTTGGGTACGGTTGCTCTTATTATTGCCATTCCGTTTACCAAACCCCTCGTCGCACGCTATGGCGGTCGTAATCTCTATATCGTCTGTTCGATCTTGTCGGGGTTCTTTTTCTGTATGCTCTTTTTTGCGGGCACCAATTTCGTGCTGATCAATGTCTTCAACTGCCTCGCAAAAATCTCCTATGCCCCCGCCATTTCGCTCCTTTGGACAATGCTTGCCGATGCTGCCGACTATGGCGATTGGAAGTTCCGGCGCCGTACCACGGGGCTTTGCCTCTCTGCGGCGGTCTTTGCGCAGAAAATAGGCTGGTCTATTGGTGCGGCTATACTGGGGGCTATTATGAGCCACGTGGGCTTTGACCCCGCTACCATGACTACCTCCGAGATACAGGCTACTCCGGAGATTATGTCGTGTATCCATGTCCTCTTTGGTATTGTGCCGGGAGTCCTCTATGCTTCGTGTGCTATCCTACTCGCTTTCTACAATATCGACAAACCGACCCTTTCCCTTATGAAAAAGGAGTTGGAGGAAAGACGTGCCGCAGAGTAATACTATCGTGCTAACAACAATAGGATATTCATAGGTGATTCATAGGTGATTCATAGGTGATTCCCGAGAGAATACCGAGAGGACGCGGGTACCCCGCCCGCGGAATAAACAAATTCGGCTTAATTTCTTTTATTTCTCTTGCCGCTCAGCGGCATAGGACACTAAACAAAATATAGCAATGAACGCAACAGAAAATACGAATGTAGCAGGACGCTACCTGACTATCAATGGAGAAAAGTTCTACTTGATAGAGAACTACAATCAGATGCAACCATTCTTTATCAGTCTGGCGAGTGATACCGACCTCTGGATGTATATTTCCTCCACGGGCGGTCTTACTTGCGGTCGCCGCAACCCCGAGCAGGTACTTTTCCCTTACTATACCGACGACAAAGTTACCGAGAACTATGAGCACACGGGTGCTAAAACCCTTATACGAATAGTATCCGATAATGCAATCACCCCCTCTCTGAGGGGGCGGGGGGGGAGTCTCTGGGAGCCTTTTTCTAATCGTTATCTCGGTTTGTATGCTGTCAAACGCAGCATTGCCAAGTCGGTTACGGGCAATAAGTTGCTCTTTATCGAGAGAAACTTCGATCTCGGACTGACCTTCTCCTATGAGTGGACAGCCGCCGACCGTTTCGGTTGGGTGCGCCGTGCGATGCTCAAGAATGACACCGACCACGCCATAGTGGTGGAGATGGTGGACGGTTTGCAGAACGTGATGCCGTCCGGAGTGGAGCAGAAGACGCAAAATGTGTTCTCTACGCTGGTTGATGCCTACAAGAAAACCGAACAGGTGGAAAATACGGCGATGGTCTTGTTCCGTATGGAGGCAATCCTGGTGGACAGAGCCGAACCGAGTGAATCACTGCGTTGCAATACGGTATATACATTAGGACTACCCGATGCGGAATATCTGACATCTTCCTGCCAATTGGACGCTTTCCGCAAGGGCGAAACCATAGTAGCCGAACCGGAGTCGAAAGGTGTCAGGGGGGCTGTCTTTGCCCATATCGGACAAACGCTCAATGCCGGCGAATCCCATACGTGGTACAATATCTGCGATGTGATGCAGGACGCCGCACAGGTGCATAATAGTCTGCGTTTTATGCAGCAGCCGGACGCCATCGCACAGGTGGAGACCGCTATTGCCAAAGCCACCGATACACTTCGTGCTGTCGTTGGGCAGAACGATGGTATCCAAACCACCGCCGATGAGGCGGGGATGGCACGCCATTTCGCCAACACGCTCTTCAATACGATGCGTGGAGGCTTCTATTGCGACAACTATATGATTGATGGTGCTGCCTTTGCCAAGCACATTGCTACCTTCAATCATGCTCTGGCTGACCAATACCGTGGTTTCCTCAACGGGCTGCCCGAGCATATTGCTTACAGCCGTCTTGAGGAACTGGTACTTGCCCAGCAGGACCACCAGTTGCACCGCCTGTTTATGGAGTACTTGCCGCTGACTTTCTCTCGCCGGCACGGAGACCCGAGTCGCCCTTGGAATATGTTTGATATTCGAGTCAATGACCAAGACGGCAAGCGACTCATATCCTATCAGGGCAACTGGCGCGACATCTTCCAGAACTGGGAAGCACTTTCGCTCTCGTACCCGGATTACGTCAATGGTATTATCGCTAAGTTCCTCAATGCCACCACCATTGATGGCTACAACCCCTACAAAGTTACATCCGAGGGTATCGACTGGGAGGTTATCGAGCCCGAGAACCCGTGGTCGAACATCGGCTATTGGGGCGACCATCAAATCATTTACCTCTGCCGTCTGTTGGAGTTGAGTTTCTCTCACGACCCGGAGGCGTTGCGTGGTATGCTCGGCAACCGTGAGTTCGCTTTTGCCAATGTGCCGTATCGCTTCCGCTCTTACGATGAGATAGTCCGCAATCCCAAGGACTCTATTTGTTTCGATGATGACCTTCACAAGCATATTCTTGCTCTCCTGCCTGCTTACGGACAGGACGCACGTTTGGTGCTGGATAAGCATAATCAGCCGCTTCTCGTTACTTTCACCGAGAAAATCCTCGTTACTCTGCTTACCAAACTGAGCAACTTCATCCCCGAGGCGGGTGTTTGGATGAATACTCTTCGACCCGAATGGAACGACGCCAATAATGCACTCGTCGGCTATGGCACCTCTATGGTTACGCTCTGCTATATCCGTCGTTTTGTCTCTTTTCTGGAGAAATTGTACGCGGGTGTGGACGCTTCGTATGCTTTGTCCAAAGAGGTGGTTGTCTTCTTGCGCGATGTGTTGAGTGCTTTCGCTGCTCACGATGCAGAGTGCCGCAATGGTGCAATCACTTTCACCGACGAGACTCGACGTACTTTTATCGACACGGTCGGGCGCGCAGGCGAGACCTACCGCAACGCTGTCTATGCAGGTCATTCGGGCGAAAAAGTAGAGT
>USNU01000175.1 GCA_900556095.1 uncultured Bacteroidales bacterium
AGTTTATACTGTTTGCGTATGCCGTTACTCAGCAGTTTCTCGCCATTGAGCCAACTTTGTATATCGTGTGTATTTATTTTTTTCATTGTGCTATTTTTTCTGCCACTCTCAGTTTCGCGCTGCGGCTGCGTGGGTTGCGTTCCACTTCTTCTTCCCCGGCGGTCAGACCTTTCTCTATCAGTTTGAAAGGGGTCAGGATATTTCCGTAGAAATCTTTTTCTATCTCGCCTTCTATGTTGCCCGAGCGGAAAAAGTTCTTCACCAATCGGTCCTCCAACGAGTGGTAAGTCAGTACGGCGATACGTCCTCCGGGGCGGAGCAAGTCGCGTGCGGCAACCAACATCTCGCGCAGCGCACCGAGTTCGTCATTCACCTCCATACGCAGTGCTTGAAATAGTCTCGCTAAATCTTTCTTCATCGTTGTCGGCACCTCTATCTCTCCATTATGCATAAGGAGAGGTGTGTTGCGCAAAGCACATTGTACCAACTGTTCCGTCCGTGTGATGGGGGCTTTCTCCCGCTCGCGCACAATCGCACGTGCTATCTGGCGTCCGTTTCGCATTTCGCCATACAGATATAGTACGCGCGCGAGGGTTTCTTCATTGTAGGTATTTACTATGTCGGCGGCATTGCGTTTGGCGGACTGGTTCATGCGCATATCCAATGGTCCCGCAAATCGGAAACTGAAACCGCGTTCCGCCTCGTCGAAATGATGAAAACTGACGCCGAGGTCTGCCAGCAAACCGTCTATTTGCTCCACGCCATAGTAGTCCATAAAGTTGCGCAGGTAGCGGAAGTTGCTATGCACAAACTGCCACCTCGGGTCCTTTGTCAGTGCGTCCGATTGGGCATTGCGGTAGGCATCTATGTCTTGGTCAAACGAGAACAGACGTCCCGCCTGCCCCAATTCTGCCATAATCGCCCGCGAGTGTCCGCCTCCACCGAAAGTAACGTCCACGTATGTCCCCGCAGGGTGGATATGTAGCCCCTCTATTGTCTCCGGAAGCATAGCCGGTATGTGGTACACGTTGCCCATGGTTTATCCTTTCATTTTCTGTCTGATTCGGTTGGCAAGGTCTTTCTGGTCGAGTCGTTTCTCTCCGAAATTGATCGGATTCCAGAGTGCAAAGCGGTCGAGCATACCTACAAACAGTACGTCTTGTTGTGCTCCGATTGTCTCTAAGTTCTTCTTTTGCAGCAAGATACGCCCTTGGTTGTCCATATCCAAGAACTCGGCGTCCGACATAAACTGCATAAGTAGCATTTGGTCTTCGGGGTCCCATTCGTCCAGGGCTTGGCGCAACTGCCCTACTTTCTCGTTCCACACCTGTTCGGGGTAGAAGATGAGACACTCATTGTCCGTATCACGGCGCATAACGATGCGTTTGCTTTCCGCCTCGTTTAAAATCTTTCGATAAGCAGCAGGAACGAAAATGCGCCCTTTTTCGTCTGCTCGTGCCTCGATATTTCCAATAAATGTACTCATTGTTCTTAGTGTATCAGTATGAGAACCGTCTTGGTATATTAAATTGTTAATTAAAAACGTTGCAAAGGTACAACTTTTATTTGAATTACCCCACTTTTCCCCACAAAAAAAATATTCACGCCTTTTTCAACAACTTTTCAACAAAACAAATATTGTTCAAATACTATAGAATCAGTGAGATATGCGCTTTATGAACATTGTGGCGTAAAGTGGAGTGTTTGATGGTGTGCGGATGTGCATGAGTTTTTTCACGGTCAATGTGACAGGTTGTCATTTAACTCGCTATGATACAGGTAGAAACCGCCTAATCGCATACAAATGCCATAGGCTTGATAATAATTCGCCTTATTTTTTTTGCTTATTTTCAAAATTATTTGTACCTTTGCGGCAAATAATAATACTATGAATCGTCAATTTATTCTTTCTGCAATCTCCATTACTATTGCGCTCCTTTTGTGCCCTCCGGTTGCTTATACGCAGAGTTTTGGCAATCTGTTTCGTGAGGCAGCGCACAAAGCCACCCAACAAGTTGTGCGCAAGACGGTGGAGAAAGCCACAGAGAAAGCCTCCGAGAACGATAATACCGCCAAACAATCTAAACGGGACAAGCAGTTGGAACAGCGAGTGGATGCCATGGTACACCCGGGTGCTAGCAAAGATGTAATGCAGGACGAAGCCCCTACTATTCGTCTTCCTAAGCAGCATACCGCTCTTTTTGCCCCACTCGGTTACCCAATTGAGGAGCATTTCGGCACACTATCTGTCAAGCAACCTGTTTTCCCTCCCAAGAAAGCCGCTGCACAGGTGGATTGGGTGGACAAACAACCGTCTGTTCTTGATATGGACAATCAAAGTTTGGTGGATGAGTATTTGATGCTTGATAAGGCGGAGTCGAAAGGGGTTGATATGACACTTTCCCCCGCTTGGCATCGTTACCATGCGCTGAGGGATGTGTTAATTGATCGTTGTGAGGTTCTCAATAACTTTGTGGAATGGTACAACGAGGTGACAAACGAATATACTATGGATGATACCTACAACTGGGTTATCAACGGCGATCACCGTCGAATGGTGGACCTTATCGGCGGGGATACCTATAAAGCCCTTATCCGTTCTTCGTTGGTGCCGCTTTTTACGCAAATATCTTGGATAGATGACGATACTCGTACCTATTTCGCCGCACACGGCGGCTATAAGAATGCCCACAAAATCAAGTGGACGCATTGGGACCCGGAACCGAACAAACAGACCATCTCTACTTCCGACTCGGGAAAGACCGGTAAGGTGTTGAGTTCCAATGATTCCGGTGCTTATGTGGATGTGGAAGGTATCACTTATATCCTTCATAACGGCAGTACCCCTTGGGCGTTTATGTCCAAATTGGCTACTGCTGTCGTTGCGGGTAAAGATATCGTTATTCCCGACTATATCAATTACAACGGCAAGAAGTACGCCGTAACTTCTATGCGTGGAGACTTATTTGCGCAGACTACTATCAAATCCGTTAAGATACCTGCTACAATGACCGAAATTCCCAATGGTGCATTTGCTTGTACTCCTATCACGGAGATTATTATTCCTGCTACGGTCAGAGAGGTGCAAGGTTCGGCTTTTCGCGATTGTAAGAACTTATCTAAAGTAGTCTTTGAGGGCAATCAGATAGATGCCGTACACGGTTGTTTCCAACGTTGTACCAAACTGCAATCGGTAGTCTTTCCGAAGAATATAAAAGAGCGTATGAGTTACGATATGTTCTCGGGTTGTACAGCACTTACCAACGTTACGCTTCCGCAGAACCTCAAAGTGCTGCCCGAGCGTTTCTGTGAGGGGTGTAAGAAACTTGTCTCTATCGAGTTGCCCGTCAGTGTGAAGCAGGTCGGAGAATACGCATTTGGCGATTGTACAGGCTTGGTGTCTGTGAGTCTCCCCGGCGTTACAGACCTCGGCGAGGGGGCTTTCTCCGGCTGTACGGCTCTCAAAACAGTAAAGATAACTTCTGCTGTTGAAGCCCAACTGAAGGCTGATAATTACTGGAAATATATAGTTACTTTCGGAGAATCTCCCAATCTTCAACTTCAAGTCGTCGGCAACGAAATTTCTTTCCCAGCCGGTATTGTGGTGATTGATAAGAAATAGAGAATACAACGTAAAACTAAAATAATAATTTCATTGTCTCGTATCAATAAGATAATGGTCAGTGGTGCCCATGATAAGCAATTGCGGAAAAAACTTACTCAATCCCTTAAAAATACGGATACTACGGATGCGAATGCCGTAATACGTGTTTTTCTTGCAGAATAAAGTTTTATGGTTATTGCATAAATAAAGACCTCTCGCTTGTTTTACAGGCGGGAGGTCTTTTATATATCAGTATCGAAATTACTTGCTCAGAGCCAACGCTACGTTTACAGCGCAAGCCACGGTGCAACCTACCATCGGGTTGTTTCCGATACCCAGGAAGCCCATCATCTCTACGTGTGCAGGCACCGAAGACGAACCGGCGAACTGTGCGTCG
>USNU01000176.1 GCA_900556095.1 uncultured Bacteroidales bacterium
AAGTCGGTTGTTATTCCTGCGACCGTATCGGACATTCCCAATGCCGCATTTTACAAATGCGAAAACCTGACAGATGTAGCCATCCCCGCATCCGTAAAACAGGTGGGTAACTTTGCCTTCTATGGCTGCAAACTGCTCCGCGAAGCGACTCTCCCGACAGATATAGAGGCTCTCGGAATGGGAGCCTTCTACGGATGCGAAAATCTGCGTAAGCAGACACTCTCTAATAGACTGACTATTATCCCACAAGGCTGTTTCTATCTTTGCCGTTCCATACAACATATTACCCTACCCGAACACCTGCTCAAAATAGACAATGGGGCATTCACGGGGTGTTCTTCCTTGGAGGATTTGAAATTTCCTACTACCATCAAAGAAATTGGTGAGATGGCCTTTGCCGGTTGCGCTAAATTTGTCGAAGTTAGTATTCCAGAACAGGTTATCAACATAAATAAAGGTGTGTTTACCAGTTGTACCCACTTACGGAAAGTAGTGTTACCCGATGGAACATACGCCATAGGCGATGAGGCATTTAAGGGGTGCGTTACGCTAGAGCGCATTAACATTCCAAAATCCACATTCCGTATAGGGAGATCGGCTTTTCAGAATTGTCTCCAACTGCGCAATATCTATCTTGTAGATCATATCCATTTGATAGAAGAAGGCGCCTTTCAAGAATGCAAAATGTTGGAAGACATTGTGTTGCCTGAATCACTGACCATATTGGAGCAAGGTGCTTTTGCACAGTGTGTAAGCCTACGTACAATCAAGTTCAACAAAAAACTGCGCACTATTGAGAACGGTGCTTTCTACGAGTGTCGCCAACTGAGGGAGATTATATTGCCCGACAGCGTGCAAACGATAGGGGAAGAGGCATTTATGAATTGTAAGAACTTGCGCAAGGTTGTGTTGCCAGAGGGACTGAAAAAGATCGGCACATCCGCTTTCAAAGATTGTGAGAGCTTGCCAGTACCTTACTACCCCAGTTCGGCAATGGTAGGGAAAAACGCATTCAAAGGATGTAAGAGCAAATAATAAAATGGACTTGCTAATGTCACACATTAGCAAGTCCATTTTTTAAGTTACACAAGGAACTAAAACTCCGTTTGCTTGAAGTCCATTGCTACGTCTTTTGATTCCTGCGCAGAGTGATTGGTGTTGATGTCGCCCCATGAGAGTCCTTCGTAGTGTCCTGCGTAGTCCACTTCCTTCCACTGACGCACCAAATCCACAACGACTTTGTCGGGATAGCGTTGCAGAATATCGGCAAAGTCCTTCTCCTTGTTGGTAACAACGAGCACATCACTCTCACGGCATACGGCATCCAAGTTATCGCTGACAAAGTGCTGCAAGTGAGGTATCTTTGCCATGATAAAATCCTTGTTGGTACCCGTCAGTTCGCTGATTTTCACGTTCTTGTCATAGATACGTATCTCAAAGCCTTTACCGAGCAGACTCTCCACCACATCCACGATAGGCGAACAGCGCAAGTCATCGGTACCCGCCTTGAAGGATAAGCCGAGAATGCCCACTTTGCGGTGTCCTTGCGCCATAATCAGTTGCACGGCATTGCGTTTCTGTGCCTCATTGGAGGCATGGATACTCTCAATAACGGGCACATCAATATACAGGTCGTGCGCCAACGTGCGGAGGGCTTTCATATCCTTGGGCAGACACGACCCGCCATAAGCAAAACCGGGTTTGAAATAGTAAGGACTGATATTCAGTTGCTTATCCTTGCAGAAGATCTCCATCACCTTGTGGCTGTCGATATTCAGTCCCTTGCAGATATTGCCCACCTCGTTGCCAAATACAATCTTCAGCGCATGGTAGGTATTGTTCACGTATTTCATCATCTCCGCCACGCGAATGTCCGTACAGATAAACTCGGCATCTATATCCTTGTAAATCTCATGGAATACCTGTTCGGCATACGGATTATCGGTGCCGACAAGCGTCAAAGGAGGATTGAAATAGTCTTTCACTGACGTACCTTCACGCAGAAACTCAGGATTGCTGACAATGGTAAAGTCCTTTCCGCGCTCTTTGCCTGAAGTCTCAGCAATAATTTCGCCTACTTTCTCATTGGTACCGGGCAGCACTGTGGAACGGATAGCCACGATATGAAATGTCGATTTGTTGCGCAAGGCTTCGCCTATCTGTTTTGCCACTGCATAGATATAATTCAAGTTGAGGTGCCCCTCTTTGCTTGAGGGGGTGCCTACTACGATAAACGATACATCGGTGTTCTGCACCGCCTCATTGACATCGGTGGTAGCAGTCATGCGCCCCGCATTGTGTGCTTCCTGACAGAGTTCGGCAATGCCCTCCTCGATAATAGTAGGTTTGCCCTCTTGCATAAGACGCACTTTGTTCTCATTGACATCCACGCCGATAACATGATGCCCCAACTTAGCCAAACATGCTGCCCCTACGCAGCCGACATATCCCAAACCGAAAATCGATATTTTCATATTATTCTTATATTGCAGATATTACATTTTTATTGTTTATAATCAACAAAAACCGCACCGCATGATTATTTGTTGTTTATACTGAACAAATTATCAATACCTCTATCCATAAGGAACTATTGATTATCTTGATTAATAAGGTTTACAACCACCTTGACCATAATGTCTTTTTCTTCTGTACGGCTTTCGGCAATCATCAGTGTGAGAGCCACAAGGGTGTTATCCCCTATTCGCTTGTGTCCGTCAGCGGCGTACAACACCCCATTATTGTTTAAAAACCACAAGAATAGCATAGCCGCAATTCGCTTGTTGCCATCGCTGAAAGAATGGTTCTTCGTAACCAAATAAAGCAACATTGCCGCCTTTTCCTCTACAGAAGGATACAATTCTTCCCCGCCGAAAGTTTGGTATATCTGCCCGATACTGGACTTAAACGATTCGTCTTTCTCATTGGCAAACAAGGCACTACCTCCGAATTTCTCTTTGAGTGCCTTTATTGCCTCCATTGCATTCTCGTATGTGGCGTGAAAAGGCTCTTTCTGTGTTGTCTTATCAATAGTTAATTGTTGATAATCATAACTATCCAACGTATCAAGTGCATACACATAATCACTTATCACATTGAACAATCCTGCGTACTCATCTTGCGTAGGCTTCTCCTGCAGCGACAAAGTACGCGATAGTAGTGCCACTACCTCTTTGAGTTCTTGATAATGTTGGAGTTGTATATTCTGATTGATGGCATAACCTTTGATTAAGTAGTCCTTGAGAATTTTATTTGCCCATATACGAAATTGTGTACCTCTAAGAGACTTGACGCGATAGCCTACAGAAATAATAACATCAAGATTGTATGCAGTAATTTCATAACTACGTTCGCGTGTATCAGGTACAAATGCAAATTTTGCACTTGTACTTTCTGGCATTAATTCTCCTTCTGCATAGATATTACGAATATGTCTCGTTATCACAGACTTATCACGTTGGAATAGTTGTGCCATTTGCTCTTGCGTCAGCCATACGGAATCTTTTTCCAACTTGACCTCAATTTGAATACTATTATCTTCTGCCTTGTATAATACAATTGAAGATTTATTATACCCTTTATTTTCCATCCTTTTATTACAAAAAATTCCACTATTCCTTTCTAACTTGTGCATATTTTGCACATATTGGATTCGCTACACTTTCTACAAGCCTTAGCATATACTTATTTATGTCAATAAACTCTTTGTCAATATGTTTGCGGAGTTGTTGCTGGTGCAATTCGGCGGCTTGGGGCGCGATGGACAGGGTGTTATGGAGCCAGTCGGAAATAGGTTGCGTCTTTTGGTTCTGCAGTTGGGCGACCTTGGCGGCGGCAGCATTGGCAGGCATATCATAGCGAATTCCGAGATAATAAGCAGGTACACCCAACAAAGCCGCCTCACGTGCCATACTATCGCCCGATGAAATCAAGCCGGCACTATAATAGATGAGGGAGTGGATG
>USNU01000177.1 GCA_900556095.1 uncultured Bacteroidales bacterium
CCCCGTCCTAACAGACAAAACAGTCAACCTATTTTAGGACAAGACATTCCGTTGATCAAGAACTTCCACTTACGAAGGAACTACGAAGGAACTACGAAGGAACATCGAACCTCAAAATATATACGATTGTTAAGATTTTAGATAAAATCCAATCTCCGGAGGCGTTTCAAAAGCGCAGTGTCTGTCATTCCGAAAAATTTGTTGTGTCGGTTCTGTTTCTTGCAAAATTCGGGGTTCTCTAATCCCGAATGGGCACTAAAATACTTTTGTCGTTTTGCTTGCGTATGTTAGATTTTCTTTGTAACTTTGCACGGAGTTTGAAATAGCCCCGAATAAGGAGCAAAATACCGGAAATATACCTGTAAAACTACTAATCAACATGATGAAAAATAACAACTATTGCGTAATTATGGCGGGCGGTATTGGAAGCCGTTTCTGGCCGTTTAGCCGAAATTCCCAACCCAAACAATTCCTGGATTTCTTCGGGACTGGGCGCAGTCTCCTCCAAATGACGGTGGACCGTTTCCGCCCGGTGGTACCTATCGAGAATGTGCTGATAGTTACCAATGTTCAGTACAAAGAATTGGTAATGAAACAGATACCTGATTTGCAGCCCTCGCAGGTGCTGTGCGAACCCGCACGCCGTAACACGGCTCCGTGTATCGCCTATGCCACGGCACATATCAAGGGGGTGCTGCTCCAGCGCGCCATTGCCGAGGGAAAAATGGCACAAGGCGAGGCCCCTGACATTAGCAACCCGCTCTATGATGCCAACATTGTCGTTGCGCCGAGCGACCACCTTATCTTGCAAGAACAGGCATTCCGGCAGACTATAGAGAAAGGCTTGTCGTTCGTCGAGAAGAATGATGCCATTCTTACTCTTGGTATGAAACCTACACGCCCCGAGACGGGATACGGCTACATCCAGATGCAAAATGCACAAGACGCAATGTGCAGCGCGGAGGCTGTCTGCAAGGTGAAAACCTTTACCGAGAAACCAAACCTCGAGTTGGCAAAAGTCTTTATGGAAAGCGGGGAATTCCTGTGGAACTCGGGCATATTCTTGTGGAATCTCCGTACTATCTACTCGGCGTTCCATAGTTTCCTGCCCGAGATAGTGGAGAAATTCCGCGAGGGGTACCTCTATATGGGGACAGACAGAGAAGACGATTTTATACAGCGTATTTTTCCTACTTGCCCCAATATCAGTATCGACTACGGCGTAATGGAGAAGGCGCAAAATGTCTTTGTCCTGCCGTCCGACTTCGGCTGGTCGGACCTCGGTACGTGGGGGTCGCTTTACGAACTGAGCGACAAGGACGACAACGGCAATGTTACGCTCCATAGCGAAGCCTCTTACTACGACAGCCACCGCAATATCGTTACTATGGAGAGCGGCAAATTGGCAGTCATACAAGGATTGGACGACATGATTGTGGCCGAGCAAGGCAATGTGTTGCTCATCTGCCATAAATCCCAAGAGCAGCAAATCCGCCAGTTCGTCAACGACGCCAACGACCGATACAACGGTCAATTCAATTAGACAAATATCCCACCTTTTACTATCAATATGAGTTACCTCAATTTTGACAAGACATTGTTGATTAACTTGGAGCGGTCGCTCCCCAAGGAGATGATACGTACCAACCGTGCGGGAGCGTACAACTCCACCACGCTCGTTGATTGCAATACCCGTAAGTACCATGGGCAGTTGGTACTGCCGTTGCCGGAACTGGGGCAGGACAATTATGTGCTGCTCAGTTCGTTGGATGAGACCGTTATCCAGCATGGGGCGGAGTTCAATCTCGGTTTGCACAAGTACGGCGAGAATACCTATTCGCCCAACGGGCATAAGTATATACGCGAGTTTGACTGCGAGGTTATCTCCAAAACTACCTACCGTGTGGGCGGCGTCATTCTTACCAAAGAACGTATGCTCGTCAGTTTCGAACCGCGCGTGCTGATACGTTATACTCTCCTCGAATCCGGCTCACCTACATTGTTGCGCTTCCGACCGTTCTTGGCGTTCCGCTCGGTGAACGAACTGACGCACGAGAATCCTCGTGCCAACACGAATATGGACGAGTGTGAGAATGGCAGATGCAACCAAATGTATTCGGAGTTCCCGCATTTGTATATGCAGTTCTCCAAGGCGGTCGAATACCATCACAACCCTGCGTGGTACAAGGGAATTGAATATCCCAAGGAGCAGGAACGCGGATACGAATACAAAGAGGACTTGCTTGTACCAGGTTGGTTCGAACTGCCGATGCGCAAAGGCGAGAGCGTCATTTTTGCTGCGGGAATCACCGAAACGGATACGGCTAAACTGAAAACCGTTTGGGCAAAAGAACTCAAGCGACGAAATGCCCGCACGGATATGTTCGCTTGTCTGAAAAACTCAGCCGCACAATTCTACAAACGCGAGGGCGACAAGTGCTATCTGTTGGCGGGGTATCCGTGGTACCACGCACAGGCACGCGCGGCATTTTTTGCAACACCGAGTTGCACGCTCGATATCGACCGACCGGAGTATTGGGACGCTATCATCGACCAGACTGCTGTCGCCGAGGTACGTGCGTTTATGGCGGGGCAGACCGACCAAGTGAGAATGGAGGGAATGGATGACCCCGATGTTCTGCTATGGTTCGTGCGGGCGTGCCAGAAATACGCCCACAAATATACGGTACACGAAGCGGCCGCGAAGTACGGAGAACTCTGTCGCGAGATTGTGGAATACTATCGCCGTCAGAACCACCCGCGGGCTATCGTCCATCAGAACGGCTTAATCTGGGTGAACGGCACAGAGCGACCTGCTACATGGATGTCGGCGGTGGAGAACGGACGACCGATAACGCCGCGTACGGGCTATGTGGTGGAAATCAATGCCCTGTGGTACAATGCCTTGAAATTTACTGAAGAGATGCAACGCGATTTGGGCAAAGAAGCCGTTGCCGACCTGCTGGAATACCAGGCGGAAATTATGCGCGATTCGTTTATCCGCACCTTCTGGAACGGACTCTATCTGGATGATTATGTGGTGGGCGACTACCACGATAAAGAGGTGCGCCCAAACCAGATATGGAGCGCTGGTTTGCCCTACTCGCCGTTAGACCGCAAGCAGATGAAAGCCGTCGTCGATATATGTACCAAGGAACTGCTTGCCCCGCGCGGACTGCGCACACTCTCGCCTAAAAGCGGCAACTACCGTCCGTTCTATGTGGGCGGGCAGTTGGAACGCGACCGCAACTTCCATAACGGTCCTATCTGGCCTGTTTCTATCGCCGCCTATGCACGCGCATACATGACTGTCTATAAGCGCAGCGGACTGAGTTTTATGGAGCGCCTGCTCGTCGGATATGAGCGTGAGATGAGTGAACTCTGTATAGGTACGCTCAACGAACTCTACGACGGCAACCCGCCGTACCGTGGACACGGCGGTATGAGTTTCGCTCCAAGTGTGGCAGCAGTAATATCTGTTATCGACACAATGAAAAAATACAAAGAGACTTCCGAGGAGCCTCAGAACAAAACACAAGAATAGACATGAATGCTTTAATGTTCGGGTGGGAGTTCCCGCCTCATATCTTAGGAGGATTAGGTACGGCAAGTTACGGACTGACACGCGGTATGGCACAGCAGCCCGATATGCACATCACTTTCGTCATCCCGAAACCGTGGGGCGACGAAGACCAATCCTTCTTGCGCATCATCGGAGCGAACAGTGTGCCTATTGTGTGGAAAGAAAATAGTTACGACTATGTGCGGCAGCGTATGGAGGGCAGAATGTCCCCCGAAGAGTATTTCCGGTTTCGTGATGGCATACGATACGACTATCGCCGAATAGGTACCGACGACCTCGGTTGCGTGGGCTTCTCCGGGCGCTATCCCGATAATCTCATCGAAGAGATTGGCAACTATGAGGCAGTGGCGTCGGTGCTTGCCAATAGTTTGGA
>USNU01000178.1 GCA_900556095.1 uncultured Bacteroidales bacterium
GTTTTTCAAAGTAAAAGGCGACCCATTGGCACGAGCATTGCGCCAACGTTTCAAACGCGACAAACAGTTTCCCGGACATAAATTCAAATGCGTGTATAGCGATGAACTGCTGCAAAACAAAGGTCAGAACCACTCCTGCGGGACGGAACATTGTATGTGTCCGAAGGTAACAGAAGCCCAACTGAAAACCGCACAACAGGCAGAAGCCCAAGGCGAGAAATCACTCCTCGGACGTACCGACCTTATCAACCATGAGTGGTGTACAAGCAAGGCGCAAATTAACGGCACCGTAGCGCATATCACTGCTATCTTCGGTTTTATGCTTGCGGGGCTGATTATTGGAGCACTACAGACCGAGTAATTTCCACATTTGCGAACTCACAATTTACAAATTTAATAATAATATGAGAGACTCACAAATTTTCGACATTATCCGCATGGAGCGGGAGCGTCAAACCAAAGGTATCGAACTGATTGCCAGTGAGAACTTTGTCAGCGACCAGGTTTTGGAAGCGATGGGCAGCGTACTGACCAACAAGTATGCCGAGGGCTATCCCGGGCACCGCTATTACGGCGGTTGCGAAGTGGTAGATATGGCGGAGAATATCGCCCGCGACCGCCTCAAAAAACTCTATGGAGCCGAGTATGTGAACGTACAACCCCACTCTGGTGCGCAGGCCAATATGGCAGTGTTTATGGCGTGCCTGAAAGCGGGCGACACGTTTATGGGTCTCAACCTATCGCACGGCGGACACCTGTCTCATGGTAGTGCTGTCAATTTCTCGGGGCTAATGTTCCGCGCTGTGGCATACAACCTGAAAGAGGAGACCGGGCGTGTGGACTACGACGAATTGGAGCAGATTGCCCACCAAGAGCACCCGAAACTCATCATTGCCGGGGCAAGTGCCTATAGCCGCGAATGGGACTATGCACGTATCCGCCGTGTAGCAGACGAGATTGGTGCAATTTTTATGGTGGATATGGCGCACCCCGCCGGATTGATTGCAGCCGGTTTGCTGGATAACCCTGTGAAATATGCACATATTGTTACTTCTACCACCCACAAAACCTTACGCGGACCTCGTGGCGGTATCATCCTTATGGGAAAAGACTTCCCAAATCCGTGGGGAAAAACCACTCCTAAAGGTGAAGTAAAAATGATGTCTGCACTGCTTGATTCTGCTGTATTCCCCGGTACGCAAGGCGGCCCATTGGAACACGTGATTGCCGCCAAGGCGGTGGCTTTCGGCGAAGCATTGGCACCAGAGTTTAAGACCTATCAGCAGCAAGTGAAGAAAAACGCAACTGTGATGGCACAAGCGTTTATGGATAAGGGATACAATATTATTTCAGGCGGTACGGATAACCACTCAATGTTGGTGGATCTGCGCACCAAGTTCCCAGACCTGACGGGCAAGGTGGCAGAAAAAGCCCTTGTAGCAGCGGATATCACCACCAACAAAAACATGGTGCCTTTTGATACCCGTTCTGCATTCCAAACCAGTGGTTTGCGTTTCGGCACACCCGCTATCACCACCCGTGGACTGAAAGAGGATAAGATGCCGTGGATTGTAAATTTGATTGACGAGGTGCTGCAACAGCCCGAATCAGACGCCACAATCGCCCGTGTGCGCGAGGAAGTGAACCGCGAGATGAACCAGCACCCACTGTTTGCATGGTAAGATTTTCCGCATAATCCATACAAAAAAGGCTACCCGAAATAAAACGGTAGCCTTTTTTAGTTCACTTATGTATCCATCACTTAGACGTTAATTTTTGGAGAACATATAATTGACCATATAATGAACCATTAAGTTCCTCTGCTCTGCGTTTTGGGGGAAGAACGTTAATTATTATGTAATTAAGCGTTAATTAGTGGAGGTTATTTTCGCATTTTAATCACCTTGGCGGGGTTGCCGGCAACGATGGCATAATCGGGTACATCGTGGGTAACTACCGAACCGGCGCCGATGATACTATGTGCGCCTATGCGCTTGCACCCCGGCAAGATAATAGCACGCGCACCTATCCATACATCACCCCCTATCTCCAACGGTGTTTGCTTCTCTGATTCTGTCTCCGGTACAGTGCCAATTGGCACGTTGGGGTCAGCGAAGGAATGTGCCCCCCCCAGAAAAAGCACATTCTCACCCATTAATAGCCTATCCTGTATCAAAAGCGGGCGATTGTGGGAACAGAAATCCTTGCCGATACCGATGTTGTTACCTACTCGGAAATGCTTGCCGTTACCGATATATGCACCCTGCTCCACATTGACAGAAGTGCCGCACTCGACAAACAGGTGTTTGGCACAACGATAGCGCAGGCGATATGCCATCCTACCCAACAACGGCATAGTGGACTTAGGCAAGTGCCGTGCAAAAGCGTAATAGACTATCAACCAGAATGTTCTCATCTCTCGGCACGCATGGGGTTGTGGAGGAAATCTTCGTAGGCAAGGCGGATACCGTCTTCGAGTTCGGTCTTGTAGGTCCAGCCGAGGGCAGTGGCTTTGGATACATCCAACAATTTGCGCGGGGTGCCATTCGGACGAGTGGTATCCCATTCGATACGACCTTTGTAGCCGATGACTTTTGCTACCAATTCTGTCAGTTGTTTGATAGTCAGTTCCTTGCCCGTACCGGCGTTGACGGTCTCGTTGCCTGAATAGTGGTTCATCAGGAACACACACAGGTTCGCCAAATCGTCCACATAGAGGAACTCACGCAACGGCGAACCATCCCCCCAACAGATGACGCTTTCCGCCCCACTCTCCTTGGCTTCGTGGAAACGACGAATGAACGCAGGCAGCACATGTGAGTGCTCGGGGTGGTAGTTGTCGTTGGGTCCGTAGAGGTTGGTCGGCATCACGGAGATATAGTCAGTGCCATATTGGCGATTGAGGAACTCGCAGTATTTCAGGCCCGAAATCTTTGCCAAAGCGTATGCCTCGTTGGTTTTTTCCAAAGCACCGGTCAGAAGGCAATCCTCCTTCATGGGTTGTGGTGCCAGGCGCGGATAGATACAACTCGACCCGAGGAACTCCAATTTCTTACACCCGTTCTTCCACGCCGAGTGGATGACGTTCATCTCGAGGGTCATGTTGTCGTACATAAAATCGGCAAGGGCATTTTGGTTGGCAACGATACCACCCACCTTAGCCGCAGCGAGGAACACATATTCGGGTTTCTCTTCTGCAAAGAACGCCTCCACCGCCTCTTGACGACAGAGGTCCAACTCCTTGTGCGTGCGCGTGATGATATTGGTGTATCCCTGACGCTGCAACTCACGCACGATGGCACTTCCGACCATTCCGCGGTGTCCTGCCACATATATTTTGCTATTCTTTTCCATATAATTATATTTTTTATCATTATGTATCCTCTCGCTATCCACTCGATATCCTCTCGATAATCACCCACTAATCAATATGCGAAGCAAAATTGGTTATCCTCATACCGATTGTCAATGCCTATTTCACGATACCTTTTTCGAGGTACTCGGCGAGGTTGGTGCGGGCTTGCTCTGCGGCGTGGTCGGCTGCCACTTTCTTCATGTCGGAGCGTACCATCAGGCGCACCAATTCCTCGAAAGTGGTCTTGCTCGGATTCCACCCCAATTCGGCTTTCGCCTTGGTCGGGTCGCCCCAGAGGTTCACCACATCGGTCGGGCGGTAGAAATCGGGCGACACCTCCACAATCGTCTTGCCAACCAAGTGCGCCGGTCCTACCACGCAGATACCTTTCTCGTCCTGCCCTTCGCCCGCAAAACGCAGGGTGATACCCACCTCGCGGAATGCCAAATCGCAGAACTCACGCACCGAGTGTTGCACGCCCGTGGCGATGACAAAGTCCTCCGGCCGGTGGTGCTGCAGAATCAGCCACATACACTCCACATAGTCTTTGGCCTAGCCCCAATCGCGC
>USNU01000179.1 GCA_900556095.1 uncultured Bacteroidales bacterium
TGGTATGTGACCAACAGTTGCAATTGTGCTGGGCTAACGCCTTTGCCCTTTCCACCTATCCCACCCTCGCCATGGCTGACGGCTATCGTGTGTGCGTCGCCCTGTTGCATATTGCTCAACCAAGGGCTGTTGGTGGAAGCGACGACGGTCGTTACCATTTGCGATACGTGGCGATTGATGTCGTTGCGGAAGAGAGTCGGCGACTGCGTGGTAACACTGCCTGTCTTGCCATAGGGCAGAAGACCGCTCTTGACAAGTGCCTGGAAACCATTGCATATACCCAAAATAAGTCCGCCGCGTGCGATAAGCGACTCTATGGCCGCCGACACCTTTATATTATTGATAACCGACGCGATGAACTTGCCACTTCCGTCCGGCTCATCACCTGCCGAGAAACCACCCACGAACATCAATATATGTGCGCGATTGATATGCTCTACCATCTCGTCGATGGAGGCGAGTACATCTGCTCCCGTCAGGTTGCGGAAGACGGTGGTCTCCACCACAGCCCCCGCGTTGCGCCATGCTTTGGCACTATCGTAGTCGCAGTTGGTGCCCGGGAAGACAGGAATATACACTGTAGGATGTTCCACCGCCTCGCCCGCATACACCAACGGCGCCTTCTTGGGTGCCTGAGCCTCTACGCCCGCAGGCAGCAGGGCTTGATGTTTCGCCGGCACGGCAGCGGGATAGACTCGTGTATAAGGTGCGCAACAAGCCTCGTGCAAATGCTCACGCGACATTGCTTCGCCGTTGATAGTCAGCATATTACCCTCTACAACATGTCCCAACAGGATAGCATTTTCCATATCCAGCGGGCAGGTTGCTTCCACAAGGATAGAACCGTATTGGTAGTCGAAGAGTTCGTTCTCATCTATCTGTATCTCAACGCCGAGGGCATTACCGAACGACATTTTTGCGACAGCCTCTGCCACACCTCCGAAGCCAATGGCGTATGCTGCACAAATTTTCCCCGTAGCAATCGCCTCGGTCGTGGCTTTCCAGTTGGCAGTCAGACACGGAACAGAGGGCATATAGTTGCTCTCGGGGGTATGTTTGATGAGATAAAGTGCGTGCCCTGCCTGTTTCAATTCCGGCGAGATGACACGGTCCGCGCCCATGGTGGTGATACCGAACGCAATCAGCGTAGGCGGCACTGAGATATGCTCAAACGTACCCGACATAGAGTCTTTTCCCCCGATAGACGGCAAGCCGAGCAAGACCTGCATTTTCAATGCTCCCAGCAATGCCGAGAGGGGTTTTCCATAGGTGTGCGGGTCGTGGGTCATACGCTCAAAATACTCCTGATAGGAGAAACGCATACGACTATAGTCCGCGCCTGCTGCCACCACTTTTGTGCATGCCTCGACTACGGCGTATGCTGCACCGTGGTACGGGCTCCACTCTGAGATGAACGGGTTGTAACCAAACGCCATAATCGATGCCGTGTTGGTATATCCGTCGGTAGGCAGTTTCTGTACCGACACTTGGGTCTCGGTCTGCTGCAGGCGTCCGCCAAAAGGCATCAAGACCGTGCTACGGCCAATCGTGGCATCGAACTCCTCAATCAGTCCCTTTTGCGAAGTTACGTTGGGATCTGCCAAGGCGTTCTCCATACGCGCGGTGAGGGTCTCGCCCGCTATCTCGCGACGGAAAGGATTGCGCTGCTCCACTGCGCCGATAGTGGCGTCGGCATAGTGCTTTGCGCCTGCGCTGTCAATGAACTCGCGCGTCAGGTCTGCCACAATCTCGCCTTTGTAGAACTGGCGCATACGACCTGTGGCGGTAACATCTGCCACATAAGTAACTTCTATATTATCACGCTGACAAAGGCGTTCCATCTCCTCGCGGTCTTTGGCTTCCACCACCACCGCCATACGCTCCTGTGATTCGGAGATTGCCAGTTCGGTGGGATTGAGACCTGCATACTTGGTAGGCACGCGGTCGAGATAAATATCCAACCCGTCTGCCAACTCGCCGATAGCGACACTCACACCGCCTGCGCCAAAGTCATTCGATTTTTTGATGAGCCGGGTAGCCTCCGGACGGCGCATCAGCCGTTGCAGTTTGCGTTCCTCCGGTGCGTTTCCTTTCTGCACCTCGGAGCCACACGATTCGAGCGACGCCTCGGTATGCTCCTTGCTACTCCCCGTGGCACCACCTATACCATCGCGCCCTGTACGTCCGCCGAGCAACAGGATAACATCTCCCGCAGCAGGGGACTCACGACGCACAGCGTCAGCACGCACTGCCCCCACTACGGCACCTACCTCCAAGCGTTTTGCCACATAGGCGGGGTGGTAAATCTCACGCACATGGGTGGTAGCCAGACCTATCTGATTACCATAGGACGAGTAGCCGGCAGCCGCCTTGCGGGAGATAATCTGTTGTGGCAGTTTGCCCGCCATGGTCTCTGATACAGGCTTGTAGATGTCGCCTGCACCGGTTACGCGCATAGCCTGATAGACATACGCGCGACCCGACAACGGGTCTCGTATTGCACCACCGAGACAGGTACTTGCGCCACCAAAAGGCTCAATCTCCGTGGGGTGGTTGTGTGTCTCGTTCTTAAACTGAAGGAGCCTTTTCTCGGTTTTGCCATCAACATCCACGTCAATGAAAACCGAACAAGCGTTGTTCTCTTCACTCTGCTCCATATCGTCGAGCAAGCCCTTGCTACGCAAATAGCGTGCGCCGATAGTGGCTAACTCCATGAGGCACAGCGGTTTATGAGTACGACCGAGTTCAGTGCGAATATCGTGGAACATACCCAGTGTACTCTCTATCTCGTCGTGAACAAAGGACTCATCTATCTTGATAGTTTCCAACACGGTTGTAAACGTGGTGTGTCGGCAGTGGTCAGACCAATAGGTGTCGAGGATACGCAATTCGGTCTCTGTGGGGTTGCGTTGCTCTTTGGTGAAATAGTGCAACACCTCACGCAAGTCGTCGGCGTTCATCGCCAACCCCCATTGCTTGCAGAACGGTGCCAAGTCCTCCTCTTTGAGGTTGAGGAAACCGTCTAACTGTGCCAACGGTTTGACATCGGTGTGTTGTATCTGCTCCAACTGTGAGAGGTCTTTCTCGCGCGACTCCACCGCGTTGATGTAGTAGTGGCGGATACGTGCGAGGTCCGCGTCGTTCACGGTGTCGTCGAAGATGAGCAGGCGTGCGCTGCGTATCTCGATGTCCACATTCGGGTCGATGAGATGCACACAATCCACTGCCGACGAAGCACGTTGGTCGAACTGACCGGGTATGTACTCCACAGCCAAGCAGCGTTTGCCTGCGAGGTCGCAAGTATCTGATACTATGTCAGTTACCACCTCTCCGAAGACGCTGTAACGACTCTGCTCAAGCAGTTCGGGAGTGAACCCGAACAAGTCATAGACATTGATGTAGCGCAACTGCGCGATATGGAGTTGTAAGTTTTCGTTCAACTCCTGCCGCAGACTCTCCGCCTCCACACGAAAGGCTTCGCGCTTCTCTACATATATGCGATAATTTGCCATATTGTTGGTTTGTCGTTTGGGCAAGTTTGCACCATTTGGAACATTATCATTGCCCGTACATTTGTTATAGGATAGTTATAGGTTGCTTATCCCTTGCTCATCCCTTGCTATTTGACGCGATTGGAATTATGGAACATTCCTTAAATAGTTGCGCTCAGTACTTTCTCGGTTTGCTTGCGACGGAATTCCTCCAATCGGGCAAGCAGGTCGGCATCGTTGAGTGCAAGCATCTGGATAGCCAGCAAGGCTGCGTTCTTCGCACCGTTGATAGCCACGCATGCCACCGGAATACCACTCGGCATCTGCACCATGCTCAACAGGCTGTCAAGTCCGTCGAGGGTCTTGGAACGTACCGGCACACCTATGACGGGAAGGGTGGTCAGACCGG
>USNU01000180.1 GCA_900556095.1 uncultured Bacteroidales bacterium
CCCACCTCTCTATTTCCTGTATCGGCTATATTGGCGGTATCATAGCCCTTGCCACGTTGCTTTATTGGTGTTTCGGTCTTTCCAAACACTTCTAAAGAAAAAGGGATCACGATCTCATCAAGGTTATGTCACCACAATATCTTCTTGCTATCAAGAGTAGGTGATTAGTAGGTGATTCCTCTTATGTTGTAATTATTTGACACTTGGCATCAACTACCAAATAGCAGTACAGACCTTGTGGGGTATCATAGAGCGATTGAAATTGCCGTTATCGGTCAAGGCGTTGAGATACAACGTGCCAGTTGGTAAGCAGCCAAAGATTATGAATGTATTCTGCACGATTGTTTTGGTAATCAAGATAATATGCATGTTCCCATATATCAAATGTGAGTATCGGCTGTAAGCCGTGGCGCAGAGGATTATCTGCATTGGGCAGTGATAGTATGTGCAGCACTCCGTCAGCGTCCAATGCGAGCCACACCCATCCTGAACCAAAAAGCGAAAGAGCGGCTTGGGTCATTTGGTCACAAAAAGCATCAAAAGAACCGAATGATTGCTCTATAAGGAATTGCAGTTCGCCGGAGGGTTGCTTGGCGTGTTCAGTAGGTAGCAGTTGCTCAAAAAAAAGTTGATGGTTGAGTGCTTGCCCTGCATTGTTGAGCAGTTTGCCTTCCGGGGCTTTGTGGACAATGTCTTCCAGCGAAAGCCCTTCAAAGTCAGAACCTTTAACCAATGTGTTGAGTGTGTCAACGTATGTGCGGAAATGCTTTCCGTAATGGAAATTGATAGTCTGTTCGCTCATCATTGGAGCAAGTTCTGCAGGCTGAAATCCCAATGCAGGGAGAGAAAATAAAGTGTCTTTCATAACTAAAATGGATTTTGCATAAGACAACATTGTCTTATAATTATGGTACCACAAAAAACACGCCAAAAGGGGCTTGTTAAGACACAAAATGTTGTGTATGTCGGAAAAAAGCATTATCTTTGCAGCATAAGTTGTACCAATACATATAAGAACTATGACGATTATATTGGATATGGGTGGGGTGATTATGCAGCATAACATTCCTGCGTGTGTAGCGCGTTTCCGCGAACTGATAGGTGAAGAGGCTATGGTGCGCGTGTTAGGATTGATAGGTAAGGGCGAAGGTACAGAAAATACTCTGATAGAACGGTTTGAAACAGGAGATATTTCTACAGAGGACTTTCTATCAACGCTGCTTCCGTATGCTAAATCCGGTACTACCACTGAAGACCTGAAACTGGCTTGGAACCTGATGCACGGCGGCATACCGGTAGAGCGGCTGGAAATGATATGCCATTGGCACAAAGGGGGGCATCGGTTGTTCTTGTTGAGCAACAACAATGCATTGCATTGGGCAGATGTATTCAGCAAATACGATTTGTCAATGTTTGAGCATTGCTTTGCTTCGCACTTGTTGCATTGCTGCAAACCGAACCCGCAAATTTTTGAGATTACAGATGACTATTTGCACGCACATCATTTGCCGGCCCCCTACATTTTTGTGGACGATATAGAGGCGAACCGTAAGGCCGCAGAGCAATTCGGTTGGACAACATTCCCCGACTTGGAAACTCTGGATAGTTTTCTTCATCCACATACATAAAAAAGGCGGACATTGCGTCCGCTTTTTTATGTATCATCTATTTCTCGCAGGAAAAGGCGTTCCAACCTTGCGCTTTTAGGGTCAGTTCTTCGCCGTTGCGACCAACGAGGCTCAATCCGTATTCGGGTTTGGTAATATGCCCGATGATATACAGGTCGTCAATAGGAATGAGTTTCTCGTAGTCGTTGATATCGCAGGTAAAGAGCAGTTCGTAATCCTCTCCGCCATTGAGGGCGCACGTAACAATGTTCAGATTCATTTCTTCGGCTAACGCTGCCGCTTGGAAATCAATAGGCAGTTTGTCTTCATAAATGGCACAGCCGACACCCGATTGGTGACAGATATGCATCAGTTCGGACGACAGACCGTCGGATATGTCCATCATTGCCGTCGGTTTTACTTTCGCTTTGCGTAGTGCCTCTATGATGTCGCGCCGTGCCTCGGGCTTGAGTTGGCGTTCAAGCAGATACTCATGTCCTTCAAAAGCAGGCGTGGCATGGTCGTTATTTTGCATAACGATTCGTTCGCGTTCTAATAGTTGCAGTCCCATATAGGCGGTGCCAAGGTTGCCGGATACGCAGATAAGGTCGTTTAGTTTGGCACCGTTTCGATAGACAATATCTTGGGCATAAGCCGTACCAAGACATGTGATGGAGATAGTCAGTCCTGTCATAGAAGCGCATGTATCGCCACCAACCAAATCTACTCCGTATCGCTCGCAAGCAAGATGAATACCCGCATAGAGTTCTTCTAAATCTTCCACGGAGAAACGTTTGCTCACACCCAACGAAACCGTTATTTGCGTAGGGGTCCCGTTCATGGCGTAGATGTCCGAAAAATTGACCACCGCTGCTTTGTAACCGAGGTGCTTGAGTGGTACATATTCAAGATTGAAATGAATGCCCTCAAGAAGCATATCCGAGGTCATAAGTACACGTTTGTCGCCGAAACTCATCACTGCGGCATCATCTCCGATACCTTTCAAGGTAGAGGGCTGTTTCAGTTCTGTTTTTTCTGTCAGATGTTTGATGAGTCCGAACTCACCCAATGTGGAAATCTCTGTACGTGTCATATCAGTGTTGATTAGAGCCGCAAAGGTACTCTTTTTTTTTGATATGTGCAAGAGTTGTACATTTCCATTTTCTTTCGTACCTTTGTACCAAAAATCAAACAAATATGACTATTTCAGAACTGAACGAGCATGATTGTTTTGCCCGCACAACTGGCATTGTACTGCAAGCCGACGGATGTACGGCGACAATAACCGTAGAGGAACGCCATCTGAATGGGGCTAATGTGTGCCAGGGTGGAGTGCTCTTTACTCTGGCGGATTTGGCGGCTGCGGGTTTGACACGGGGTGAAAAACTGACAATAGATAGTACAATCCGATTTGTCCGGTCCGGTCGGTTGGGAGACCGTCTGACTGCTAAGGCGGTGTTCCTGCATGAAGGCAATACTTCACTTATTCAAACTGAAATTCGCAATCAGAACAACACACTCATCGCCTACGTCATTTCTGATTTTGTAGCACCGCGTCTCTGATACATTGCGTGCAACAAGGGTTGCGAGTATGGGAAAAAAGCAGTACCTTTGTGCGTTTTTTTGAGAAAACGCAATGAACAAGGTTTATCAATCGAAGCGTAGTATCCGTTTTCGTCGGTTTTGCCACAAGGCGTATGCCGCCTTTGTCTCGCTGCATAGAGAGGTCTCTGTGGGGCGTGTGGCTGGCTATATGACCGACCTTGAGATGCTGAAGCAGGGCAAGACTATTGCACTTGTGGCAATGGCATTCTGCACATTGAGCACGACGGCGACCGAAAAGGAGGAAACAGATGACTCAGCGCTCGAACCCGCTATGCTTGCCAAGCAGGCACAGGGGGCTGTTGATACCCGACAACTTAGTCTTCAGGAGGTGTCGGTCGTATCGAATAAGGCTGAAGTACAATCCGAGGCGTACCGACTTGTAACACAGGTTTCCCGAAAGGAGATAGAGGCATTGCCCATTCAGACGGTGGCGGATATTCTGCAATATCTGCCAGGTCTTGATGTGCGTACCCGTGGTGCCAATGGCGCACAAGCCGACCTAAGTATGCGTGGCGGCACGTTTGACCAAGTGTTGGTGCTGATCAACGGTGTGAGCCTGAACGATGCACATACAGGGCATTATACACTCAATTTGCCGCTTTCGGTGTCGCTCATTGAACGTATTGAGGTGCTGCAAGGTACAAGTGCCAACCTCTACGGAGCGTTCTCTGGAGCCATCAA
>USNU01000181.1 GCA_900556095.1 uncultured Bacteroidales bacterium
GCACCGGCGAACCCATCGTCCTCGCTCCTACCGTCGAAAATGCTATCATTCGCTAACCGCATATCATTACACATTGTCCCATACGCATTGTGCGTTGTGTGTAGTGTTCTCTGTGCGTCTTGTCGCGCACAAAACACTGCCGCGTCTATGTGGCTACGTGTTTCGGCTGCCGACTCGGCAATGACGGGGTTCCGTACTATCGAAGCCGAAGGGCAGACACGCCATATTGTCCCCATTACCGAATGGACGGCAGACCCCGCTATTGACACCTACCACCAACTCCACCACCACGGAGTTGCCATCGAATCAGACCTGATGGCATATCGTATCTACTTCGACAAAAAACAGACCATCGATATCTATGCCAAGCGCACGCCACGCCTTGAACTCGCTACCTCCTACTGGTACCCGTCCGATGAGCAACTCGCACAACACTATGGAGACGACATCCTCCGTGTGAGCGGCACCGTCGGGGTAGGGAGCGTCAAACCCTGGCATAACGGAAAGATGACGCATATCGAACCTGTTGCCACACGCACACAACGTATTGTAGAAGTAACGCCCGACAAAGCCTCTATGGAAGTGAGCGTAACCGGCTGGCAGACAGAAGGTAAAAACATAGATATGACCGTCCGATACACCATCTTCGCCCACCATCGCGACATGCTCTGTGAAGTCTTTCTCTCCGCCCCATTGGATAGTCTCTGCACGGGCGTGCAGGCAATACCCGCTAAACAAACGGCAACTACGCCGAAATCCTTTTACGAAGATGTCTCTTCTGTGGGCGTACTGCTTGGCTCGTGGGGAACAGACTTCCCTGTGAATGATACCGTCAAATATGCCAAAGAGACGGTCGGATTAGGCGTTTTCGTCCCCGCGCAATATGCCGCCAAACCGGTCGCAGACTCGCGCAACAACCTTGTTCTTTTTGCCCCCGCTACCTATCTGCGCTTCTATCTCACTACCGTCGCTGCTACCAAAGAGGATAATCCGCCCGCTACCACCGAAGAAACATTCTTCCGCTACCTGCAACACTGGCAAGAGATGTTGACAAAACAATAATGTGCATAAAACACTATATACCAATCAGGCTGCCCTATTCGGAGCAGCCTGACGCATTTATAAGAGTAGGTTCTATAGCAAATACTTAGAACTTGTAGCGTACACCAATGCTGATACCGTCGTATAAACCATAGCCGTTGAAGCGGATACGACCGCCTTCAGAGTCACCCATATCTCCTGTATACCCCATCAAACCGATGTTTGGACGCCAATCTAACGACAACTGTAGAGGAAACCAGAAATCATATTCTATGCCGATATGTCCTGCTACACCCGCATACCAGATAGGCGCATGGAAACCGTAGATACCTGCTGCACCGCCGACACCCATATACCAATGCCATTCACCTTTGTTGTTCCAGGGCACTGCCGTGTTGAACGGGTCAATCCAATCGTAGGTAACTTTGGCACCGATACCATTGAACATAGGGATGTTGAGTGACATGTCAACCATGTTCTTTGCACCAATCCCGTGCTGATAAGATACATCGACACCATATCCGAGGTTAACACCCACAGCGCGGGGCTGTGCTACTGCGCTTGCTGCGCATACTACTGCCAATAGGGCAGCAAAAAAGAAACTCTTTTTCATTATATCTATATTAATGTGTTGTTTAATGTGTTGTTCCATATATGGTGTGTGGTGTACAAAAATAGTGGTCTTGTGGTATGGGCTGTGTGGAGCGTATTGTCGTCGTATCCCCGTTTGTTAATAACTATTTATGTGGCATCACACCGATATGTTACGATAGACATTCCCTAAACAGCACGACAAAGGTACAGCAAAAAATACACAAGACGGTTTCAAAACACTAAAAAACCTGTTTCAAAAAAGAAAAAACACCATAAAACGCCATAATTTGAAACCTCCATTGCGCAAAACCGTTTTTTTTAGGCAAACACTATTCAGTCCCGCTTTTTTTTCGTACCTTTGCAGCACAAAATCGCCTTTTAACAAATACTATATAATTATTATGACAATGCAAAAAAGTCCATTGCAGATTGCGCGTCAGTCCTACAAGCCCAAAATGCCTGTAGCACTGCAGGGTGCAGTTCGCCTCGTAGAGGGCGAAAAAACACAATCGGTAGCAGACCAAGCCGAGATCAAAGAGTTGTTCCCCAATACGTATGGTCTCCCTGTAATTACGATGGAGCCTGCACAAGGTTCGGATAAGGTGGCAGAACCGTTCAATGTAGGTGTTATTCTTTCGGGTGGCCAAGCACCGGGCGGACATAACGTGATTTGCGGGTTGTACGACGGCCTGAAAGCCCTTAACCCCGACAATAAACTATATGGCTTCTTGGGCGGACCGAGCGGCCTGATAGATGGTAAATATACATTGCTGACGGGAGACATTATCGATGACTACCGCAATACGGGCGGCTTCGATATTATCGGTTCCGGACGTACCAAACTTGAGGAAACATGGCAGTTTGATAACGGTATTGAAATTTGTAAAAAACTCGGTATCAAGGCTATCGTTATCATCGGTGGTGACGACTCGAATACCAACGCTTGTGTTCTCGCAGAGTACTATCTCCAAAAGAAATGTGGTATTCAGGTTATCGGTTGCCCGAAGACGATTGACGGCGACCTCAAGAACGAGATGATTGAGACCTCGTTCGGATTCGACACCGCTTGCAAAGTGTATAGCGAGTTGATTGGTAATATCCAGCGTGATGCCAACTCGGCAAAGAAATACTGGCACTTTATCCGTCTTATGGGGCGTTCCGCCAGCCATATCGCCCTCGAGTGCGCACTGCAGAGCCAACCGAATATCTGCCTGATTTCGGAGGAAGTAGAGGCAAAAAACCTTACTCTGAACGACATCGTTGAGCAGATTGTGGAGGTGATTGTTGACCGTGCTAATTCGGGTTTGAACTTCGGTACCATACTGATTCCGGAAGGACTGATTGAGTTTATACCCGCTATGCGTGTCCTGATCCAGGAACTCAACGACTTGCTCGCACAGAACGATGAGTTTGTCTCACTGGAGGGCGATGACGCAAAACGCGAATATGTAAAATCAATGCTTACTCCTGCTTCGTGCGAACTCTATCGCTCCTTGCCAAAGGCTATTGCACGCCAACTTACTCTCGATAGGGACCCGCACGGAAACGTGATGGTGAGCCAGATTGAGACAGAGAAACTGCTTATCGAGATGGTAAGCAAACGCCTCGCTCAACTAAAAGCCAATGGCACCTACAAGGGGAAGTTCTCTGCGCTTAACCACTTCTTCGGCTACGAAGGACGTTGCGCAATCCCATCGAACTTCGATGCAGACTATTGCTACTCTATTGGTATGACGGCAGTACATCTTATCGCAGCAGGCAAAACAGGCTATATGTCCCTTGTGCGCAATTTGACCAAACCCGCTTCGGAATGGATTGCTGGTGGAGTACCTATCACGATGATGATGAATATGGAAAAACGCAACGGTAAGATGAAACCCGTTATCCAAAAGGCATTGGTTGACCTTGATGGCGCACCATTCCTCTACCTCAAAGCACACCGTGCAGAGTGGGCGGACGCAAACACCAGTTACATCTATCCGGGACCTATTCAGTACTATGGACCTACCGAGGTATGCGACCAACCGACTCACACTTTGCGTCTCGAGCGCGGCAAATAATCAGAAACTGATACAATAGAAAATCGGTTCCCCTGCTTTCGCAGAAGAACCGATTTTTTTATTCAAGGGGATAATAAAGGCAATAGGGACTTTTTTCCGAGAGTCTTTCTTAATGGGAGACTGTGGCTATGGTATATAAAAAAAGAGGATTGTCATCACGACAACCCAATCTTTTTACTTAACCTTAA
>USNU01000182.1 GCA_900556095.1 uncultured Bacteroidales bacterium
GCCATTTCTTTGGCGAAGATGTAGCCGTTAAGGGTGCGGTACTTTGCCGGAAAGGGACTTGAGCAAGTCCATAGGGATGTACTTTGACATTGTTTTGTAGTTTGTAAATTGATGGGTTGATGAGTTTATGAGAAGTTCTATAGTTTAGGAGTTTAAGAGGTTTATTCTGCGGACGTCTCACACAGAATAAGTACTCCTAATCAACTTCCTTGTTCTTTCGAAAGACGGTGCAAAGATAAGGCGAAAACGGGCGTTTTGCAACGATTCAAATCGATGAAATGCAAGCACTATATTGATTCTAATCAATGAAATAGCAATAATTGCCTGATAATGAGTAATATACAATAATGCATTTTATACAACGGAAATACTTAAGAAAGTGCTTTTTCATGGAATTATTTACGCAATTGTGTTATTCGGCGATTGATTTCGTCCTCAAAATTTGCGATTTTGTTCATAGTGCTCCATAGACTATTAGGCGAATATGACCAATAAAACAAATAAGACCGATAAGACGGTGGAAGGGCTATCCACCCGATATCGCGAGGCTGTCGCGGGCATTCATAATTCATAATTAAAATTGTTGTTTCTTAGCCGGCAATACTATCGCCGCAAAATCAAGATCGTTCATACTTATCTGATAGTCGTCGTATTTTTTCTGTATTGTGTATTCCAAAGATTTTTTGTACCTTTGCAGCCAAATTGGATTACCATGGCGTATTCCGATATAACTAACGAAATATATTTGCTGTGGCTGGCAAAAGCACAGTGGAAAAATAAGACAAATAATATGGAATTATCTGAACAAGAACAAGTGCGCAGACAGAGTCTGCAGACGATGCGTGATATGGGAATAAACCCGTATCCTGCTGATGAATACGTGGTTACGGGATATTCAAAAGACATCAAAGACGGATTCAAAGACGATGACAACACCGCCGATTGGTACACCGGCAAAGAAGTGCGTATCGCTGGACGACTGATGTCGAAACGTATTATGGGCAAAGCGTCGTTCATCGAACTGCAGGACTCGAAGGGACGTATCCAGGTGTATGTCAGCCGTGATGATATCCAGGCTCCCGTGCCCGAAGGCGAAACAGCCACCACTGTGGAGCAACAGATGTATAACGTGGTATTCAAAAAACTGCTTGATATAGGCGATTTCATCGGTATCGAGGGGTTTGTTTTCCGCACACAGATGGGCGAGATTTCTGTACACGCCAAGAAACTGACCGTGCTGGCAAAGAGCCTGCGCCCCCTGCCTATCGTGAAATATAAAGACGGTGTGGCTTACGACGGATTCAACGACCCCGAGCAACGTTACCGTCAACGCTATGTAGATCTGATTGTGAACGACGGCGTAAAAGAAGTGTTCCTGAAGCGTGCCACTATCATTCGAACCATGCGCCGCGTATTTGACGAGGCTGGATATACCGAGGTGGAAACACCTATTCTGCAGCAGATTGCGGGCGGCGCATCGGCACGTCCGTTCATTACGCACCACAACGCACTCGACGTAGATATGTACCTGCGTATCGCCACCGAGTTGTACCTCAAGCGACTGATTGTAGGCGGTTTTGAGGGCGTGTATGAGATTGGGCGCAACTTCCGCAACGAGGGTATGGACCGGAGCCATAACCCCGAATTTACGTGCATGGAGTTGTATGTACAATACAAGGACTACAACTGGATGATGTCGTTTACGGAGCATCTGCTGGAGACCATCGCCATTGCTGTAAACGGAACTACCAAAGTGCAGATTGGCGACCACGAAGTGGATTTCAAAGCACCCTATCGTCGTTTGCCTATTTTGGACGCTATCAAAGAAAAGACGGGATTAGACCTCTCTACTATGAGCGAAGACGCTATTCGCGAGGTAGCAAAAAAATATGGTGTGGAGGATACCGAACACATGGGCAAAGGCAAACTGATTGACGAGATATTCGGCGAAACCTGCGAGGGTACGTTTATCCAACCTACTTTCATCACCGACTACCCTGTCGAGATGTCGCCCCTGACCAAGATGCACCGCTCCAAGCCCGGACTGACCGAGCGTTTCGAACTGATGGTGAACGGCAAAGAAGTAGCCAACGCCTATAGCGAGTTGAACGACCCGATTGACCAATACAACCGCTTTGTGGAGCAAATGAAGTTGGCAGACAAAGGCGACGACGAGGCAATGGTGATTGACCACGACTTTATGCGTGCTCTCGAATACGGTATGCCTCCCACATCCGGTATCGGTATCGGTATCGACCGATTGGCTATTCTCATGACCGGACAACCCACCATTCAAGAAGTATTGTTGTTCCCTACCATGAAGCCTGAGGCCTAACCGGTTGCGGTGCAACGTGTTGAACAATGAATGAAGCACAATATGCAATATAGAATTGCTATTCTAGGGTCGGGAAGTTGGGCAACGGCATTGGCAAAGATAGTGCTGACCAACCAAACCGAAATCAATTGGTTTATTCGCCGACAAGAGGCGATAGATGAGTTTGTTGCCACCGGCAAGAACCCGTCTTATCTCGGCATGGCGGAGTTTGATGTGTCGCGTATTCATTTCTCAACGGACATCAACAAGGTGGTGTCGCAGTCGGATGTACTGATATTGGCGATACCTTCGCCTTATGTGAAGCAATCGCTCAACAAAATCCGACGCAATATGACACGTAAAATAGTCATTTCGGCGGTGAAAGGTATGATACCCGATGACAATATGTTGGTTACAGACTACCTCCATACCCGTTTCCGTATTCCAACGGAGCAGTTGGGGATTATAGCAGGTCCGTGCCATGCGGAGGAGATAGCACTGGAGCGGTTGAGTTACCTCACCATCGGGTGCGAGAACATAGACAAAGCCAATGAGTGGGCGGCTCTGTTCCAAACCAAGTTTGTACATACCACCACGAGCAACGACGTACTCGGATTGGAGTACAGCAGCGTGATGAAAAATATCTATGCCATTGCGGCAGGTATGTGCCAGAGTTTGCACTATGGCGACAATTTCCAAGCCGTACTGCTTACCAATGCTATGCAGGAGATTCTGCGCTTTGCAACAGCCGTATCGAATACCCATCGCGACATCACGGCAAGCGGATATTTGGGCGATGTGCTGGTAACCGCTTATTCCAAGTTCTCCCGCAATCGCCAATTCGGACAGATGGTAGGACTTGGCTACTCTATCAAAGCCGCACAAATGGAAATGGAGATGGTGGCGGAAGGATACTACGGTACGCGCGCAATACATATCGCCAACGAGCGTATGCAGGTGAGCCTGCCTATAGTGGACGCCATGTACGACATACTATACAACCGCAAGTCGCCGACTATGGTGATTCGCGGACTAACGGAAAAATTACAATAAAACACATAAAATTATGAAGGATATTCAATTTTCCTACGCCAAGGCGGTGAGTGCCGAGGCGGTAAATGCTTACAAAGAGCAAGTGGCAAAATGCCAGGAAATGCTCACCAAAGGAACCGGCAAAGGTAACGATTTCTTGGGCTGGATGAACCTACCGGAGGATATCAAACCCCAATTGGAAGATATTCAGTCAACAGCCGACCTGCTTCGCCGCGAGTGCGAAGTGATTGTGTGTATCGGTATCGGCGGGTCGTACCTGGGTGCGAAAGCTGTGATCGACGCGTTGTCATCCTCCTTCGCATGGCTCGAGGGCAACAAACCCGCTATCGTCTATGCCGGACAGAACATCGGCGAAGACTACCTGTACGAACTGCAAAACTTGCTCAAAGGCAAACGATTCGGTATCATCTGTATCTCCAAATCGGGTACTACCACCGAACCCGCATTGGCTTTCCGCCTGCTCAAGACGCAACTCGAGAAGCAACAGGGCGTTGAGGCTGCCAAA
>USNU01000183.1 GCA_900556095.1 uncultured Bacteroidales bacterium
TTGCCAAACGACTGCGCTCGCCGCCGGACAGCACTTTCACCTTCTTTTCCGAAGCCTCTCCACCAAACATAAATGCACCGAGAATATCGCGTATCTTGGTGCGAATATCACCCACTGCCACACGGTCGATTGTATCGAAAACGGTCAGTTCCCCGTCTAACAATGCCGCCTGATTCTGAGCGAAATAACCTATCTTGACATTATGTCCGATTTTGAGCGTACCCAAATAGTCGAGTTGCCCCATAATACAGCGCACAAGGGTGGATTTACCCTCACCGTTTTTGCCGACAAACGCCACTTTTTCTCCACGGCGAATAGTGAACGTAACATCAGAAAAAACGGTATGTTCACCAAAATCTTTGCGCAAATCTTCCACAATCAGCGGAAAATCACCACTTCGCGGAGCAGGCGGAAAACGCAGATTCAAACGTGAAGTATCTTCCATGTCCACTTCTAAGCGTTCCAATTTCTCTAATTGCTTGATGCGCGACTGCACTTGCACCGCCTTGGTGGCTTTGTACCGAAAACGTTCAATGAAGTCTTCGGTTTCTTGAATCATCTTCTGCTGATTGAGATAGGCGCGTACCTGTTGTTCGTGGCGTTCTTTGCGCAATTCTAAAAAACGAGAGTAGTTGACATTGTAGTCGTATATGCGTCCGAGGGTAATCTCGATAGTGCGATTGGTGACATTGTCGATAAATTTTCGGTCGTGGCTAACGAGCAGAACAGCACTTTGCGAAGATTTAAGAAAGTCCTCAAGCCACTGAATTGATTCAATATCAAGGTGGTTGGTCGGCTCATCAAGAAGAAGCAGGTCGGGGTGTCGAAGCAGAATTTTTGCCAATTCGATACGCATACGCCATCCTCCCGAGAACTCGGAACAAGGCCGGTCGAAATCTTTGCGCTCAAAACCGAGACCGATGATGGTTTTATCCATTTCGGCGATTCGACGCGCTTTTTCTTCATCGGGTTCTCCGTCAAACACACTCATCACATCTTCGCGAAGTGTCTTTCCATCGATGTGCATCATCACTTGCGGGAGGTAACCTATGGTCATATCCGAGTCGCGCGATATACGCCCGGAAGTAGGCTGATATTCGCCCGCGACAAGTCGCAACAGGGTACTTTTGCCCGCGCCGTTCTTACCCACAAGTGCGATACGGTCTTTCTTGTTAATCATGAAAGATATATCCTCAAGAACGGGGTGCGATGAAAATTCTATGGATAGATGTTCTATACTGAGCATATTTTTATATTAGTGTTCGCGCGCGCACTTTAATTGTACCATGCAACGTTAGGATATTATTTGTCTAATTTTTCAAAAATTGAGTTATTGCTGATATACTCCGGTACAATCTCTTTCATCAGTTCCACGGTGAGAAACGGCTTATTCTGTGTGGTCAAATCAATGAGAGTATTGATCTTTTTCTCCACTTCGTCGAACTTAAACTCACGCACACGCGCTACCATAATCTTCTCATTGGAAGTGGGGAGGGTGGTTTCTTTTTGGTTGAGCAGTTCCTCATAGAGTTTCTCGCCGGGACGCAGACCTGTAAAGACAATGGGTATTTCCTCACCAGGCGTGAACCCTGCAAGACGAATCATATTTTTGGCAAGGTCGAGTATCTTCACGGGATGTCCCATATCGAAGACAAATATCTCGCCACCATTGCCGAGAGTAGAGGCTTCCATTACGAGACAGCACGCCTCAGGAATAGTCATGAAATAGCGAATGATGTCGGGGTGGGTAACTGTAACAGGACCGCCTGCAGCAATCTGTTTCTTGAAATAAGGAATGACAGAACCGTTGCTACCAAGGACATTGCCGAAACGGGTGGTAATGAACTTGGTGCAATTCGGGTTTTCTTTTATGAGTTTCTTGAAAAGCGATTGTACATAAATCTCCGCAATACGCTTGCTGGCCCCCATAATGTTGGTTGGATTAACCGCTTTGTCGGTGGATATCATCACAAAACGCTCCACTCCATATTTAATCGCCATATCTGCCATATTTTTAGTGCCCATTACGTTGGCACGGATTGCCTCGTTTGGGTGCGATTCCATCAGCGGTACATGCTTGTATGCTGCGGCGTGATAGACTACTGCGGGGCGGAATAGACTGAATACTTCTTCCAATCGTTCACGGTTGCGGATATCTGCGATGACCGGCACAAATTGTGCATCGGGGAATTGTTTCTTTAGGTCAAGCGCCAGGTCGTGAAGCGGGGACTCTGCTTGCTCCAAGAGAATGGTTACTTGTGGTTGGTATTTCTGCACTTGACGTACTAATTCCGAACCTATACTACCTGCCGCTCCCGTGACCAACACTACACGGTTCTGTATGATTTGTAGCACATTATCGGTATTGATGTGGATAGCAGGACGCTCCAAAAGGTCTTCTATCTGAATGTTCTCGATACGTCCGATACGCTGGTTATCAATATCTTCCACATTGTCAAACTGTGTGAAATAGGGGGTGGTCAGTACGTGGAGACCATTGTCGAAAAAGACTTGCAAGTCTTTGGACGGGGTGATAGCACGCATTTGCAGCGGAGAAATAATCACATCGTGGACATTGTGTTCCTTCATCCATTCGAATGTCTTTGCGTTGAACGGAAATACTTTCAGCCCGACCAAACTATGTTGTTGTTCCTTGGCGGCTACACTCTGACTGCCTAAGAAACCGACGGGGTTATACTGCGCATCATCACCTGCACTACGGAGCATTTTTGCGATGGCAATACCTGCGGACTTCGTACCCCAAATCATTACTTTTTTGGTACCCGAAGCGTGCTGTTTGATAAACTCATACAGCGTTTTCACCCCCACTCGCAAACAGAAAAGGAAAATAAAGGCAATTGGGATATAGATAACAAGTGCAGTATTGAGGAACAATTTTACATTTGTAATTTCCTTACATACAAAGTTGAAAATCAATAAGAACCCGCCGCAAGACAATATGGCAAGTAAGCACTTAATGGTATCAATAAATGTAGAATAACGCAGAATACCCGAATAGGAATGAAACAACCAGAAACAGAGTATCTGTACTATAATCAGTACTGCATATTGTGCCCAGAAAGGCAATACGTCGTAACAAACAAAGCCATAGGAGAATATGCCGTTTCCAATCAAGATACTACACCAATAGGCAACGGAACACAATAAAACATCAATAAACAATACACACCATCGTGGCAGATAGTTAGCCGACGCAAGGTGTGAAAATATGTCGGAGTTGTGCAACTCATTTAATTTTTCTTTCATAACGCATTATTAGTGGAATATTTTTTTTACGAACTGTCCTGTGTAACTTTCCCGGCATTGTGCCAAATCCTCCGGCGTCCCCTCAAACACAATATGCCCACCGTCATCACCGCCCTCAGGACCGAGGTCGATAACGTGATCTGCTGCCAAAATCATACTCGGGTTATGCTCAATGACGATAATGGTATGCCCGCGAGTAATCAGTTGATTGAGTGCTTTGAGCAATACCTGTACATCTTTGTGGTGCAAACCAGTAGTTGGTTCATCGAATACAAATATAGTAGGCTGTGTGTCCTCTTGCGCAAGGAACGATGCCAGTTTCACACGCTGACTCTCACCGCCTGAGAGTGTGCTGCTCGACTGTCCTAAACGGATATAGCCGATGCCCACGTCTTGCAGTGGTTTGAGCCGTTTTACAATCTTCTCACAACCAGGATCTTGGGAGAAAAAGTCGATAGCCTGATTGATCGTCATGGTCAGTATGTCGTAGATTGATTTTTCGCGATACCGGACATCTAATACGTCCTGCTTGAAACGCTTGCCGTGGCATTGCTCACACTCGAGAGTGATGTCTGCCATAAACTGCATCTCGATGGTAACATA
>USNU01000184.1 GCA_900556095.1 uncultured Bacteroidales bacterium
AATCATATCCTTGAACGACCCGCGTCTGCTGAAGGATAATCTCCGAAATCCAAATCTTGTATGCGTCATCCGTCTCACGCCACGGCAAAACGCGGTGGTGTTGCTCATACCAACGGTATAGCGCACGATGAAGCGGGGATGTGATTGTTATTGCCATATTCAACGCAAAATTACAGATTATTGTCGAATTATGCAAATTTTTATTGCTTCCTTGCGTTTTGGGGCTTGGAGAACATTAATAACCATGTGATCAGACATTGATTTTCGTCTTTGTTCTTTGGGCGGGCGGGAGCGCAAGGGTTTGCGCGGATGGAAAATTTGTGCTAACTTTGTGGGCTGTTTCATTTTGAATATGATGTACTTTATTCTTGGCATAGTGGGGTTGATAGCCGGACTGCTGTCGGGGGCTGTCGGATTCGGGGGCGGAATGATTCTGCTGCCGGTAATCACCTATTTCTATGGTATTGAAGTGGCAGTGCCTGTATCGACGATTGCTCAATTGCTGAGCAACCTCAGCCGAGTCGGAATGGGCTGGAAAAGCATCGACTGGCGTGCCGTAGGACGATTTCTGCTGCCTGCCATTCCCCTGACCGCCTTGGGGGCATTGGGTTTTGCTTATATCCCCAAAGGTCCGATGACGATAGTGCTGTGCACCTTCCTCATTCTGTTTGCGATACAGAAACTGCGCGGGAAAATGCAACTGCCCAAACGACCTGCCACCATGTATATCGGCGGAGGGCTGACAGGACTGATAAACGGGTTATTGGGTATCAGCGGTCCTCTCTCGTCGGCGGTGTTTCTGACGCTTGACCTTGCGCCCGTGGCATACATCGCCAGCGAAGCGACTGCCGCCGCCGCAATGCATATCGTGAAAGCCATCGTCTATGGCAAACTGAGCCTGATGTCGTGGGAGATATTTCTGTCGGGATTGGGTATCGGGTGCGCGATGATAGTGGGCAATTTCGTGGCTATGCGGTGTATCCGCACCGTCAATCGCAAACGCTACCAACGCATAGTGGCATGCGTTATGATTGGCGTATCGCTCTGGTTGATAGGCAGTAACCTGATTAAGATAATTGGATAAAACGGATTTGGGCGTTATGGAGATAGAAGAATTGAACGCGTATTCAGAGGCAGCGCAACAGGCGTTGGATAGACTGATGGGCGAATTGGCAAACGGCAGCCGATGCACCGAAGACACCCTGCGGGCAGTAGTGGAAGATAGAAATGCACATCTCTATATAGTGCGCGAGGGGGGACAGATTGTCGCCTCGGCGTGCTTGTGCGTGGCGCACACCACAGAGCAACAGATTGGTTTTGTGGAGGCTGTGGTGGTGTCGAATGTCTGTCGCGGAAAAGGCTACGGGCGTATGCTGACGGAACATCTGATTGCAGAAGCCAAACGGATGAAACTGAGCAGTTTACACCTTACAAGCCGCCCTGCACGTGTGGCTGCCAATGCACTCTATCAGTCGTTGGGATTTGTGCTGCACGAGACAAATTGCTATCAACTGAAGATATAAAAGACGGGTCTATGGATTAACCCGATGAGGCAAAGAGATGGTGGCAACGGTGGCATATATACAGCGTAAGTTTCTGGAATACAACGAGTTGTACTTTGACAATTCGTTGCCGGAGATACCTGTCCGACTGAGCAATGCCAAGGGATTCTTGGGCAAGGTATCGTACAGAAAGACGCGAAAGGGGGTGTTTGGCAAGGTTAGAAACAGCGATTTTGTTTTGCATATCAACACGCGCATTGACCTGCCCGAGGAGGTGGTGGAAGATACGATTTTGCACGAAATGATTCATTACTACATCGGCTACCATCACCTCAACGACACCTCCGCGCACGGGCGTCTGTTTCGGGAGATGATGATTCGTATCAACCAACAGGGTAATCGCCATATTGCTGTCTCTCAGCGACTTACAGCCGTTCAACAAGCGCAGGCGGAGGGCGAAGAAAAGTGGCGCGTGGTATGCGTAATACACCTGCGCGACGGACGAACAGGCATCAAAGTGGTGCCCCGGCAGGGACATTCCATACTCCGATACCACACTGCCGCGACGGCTCGTTTTCCCATCGAATCCATACAATGGTACCTGACAAAAGACAGGTACTTTGCACGGTACCCGTCTTCGATAGCGTTGCGTATCTATCTGATAACCAACGCACAAGAACTTACGGACGCACTGAAAGAGGCACATCCGATACTATGCGACGGCAAGTCGGTCAGGCTGGCTCCTACTAATTCAGGTAGTAGCCAATCGTAGTAACGACACGCACATGCTTAATCCACGGTTGGAACTGGTCGCTCTCGATAGAGAATTGTCCCTGACTGGCATTGCGGATACTACCCAACGAGCAGTTGGCATCGTCGGCGAACTTCTGCGCCACGGCGCGTGCGTTCTTGGTAGCCTCCTCAATCATTGACGGTTTGAGTTCAGTGAGTCCGGTGAACTGATAATCGAGATTCCATTCTTGCGAATTGACGATAATCCCCTTGTTGAGCAACTCACTCTGACACCCTTGCGATGCCACGACACGTGCCACATCCTTGGTGCTGACCACCAATGTTCTTTCTACCGAATAACGATAGTCGGGACGACGGTCGCTGTAATAATTATTCCACAAATCTTGCACGGTTGTGTTGCCGACACGCAAGTCGGTTTCCAAAAAGCCTTTCTGAACTAAAAATTTCTTCAGCGTTTCCGTTACCTTGTTGAGTTCCCGATAGGCGGTAGGCAGGTCGTCGCTCTGCACGCCAAAAGAGAGTGGCCAGACGGCATAATCCGCCTGCACATCGCGTGTAGAAAGCCCTTTTACTACCACCGCGCGGTCTTTTTCGGCATTACAACGAAAACCCAAATAGACAAACATTCCCGCCAATGCGAGTCCCAACGCCACCATACAGGCAGCAAACAAATTGTTTTTCATCATCGTAGAATTTTGAATTAGACATTGGTGTTTTTTCTCCCACAAAAAATGTACCAAAAGGGAACATAGAGCGACAAATCGTGTTTGTACCATTAGGTTTGCCCCCCTATCGTCCACTACTATCCCCTACTGTTCCCATACTGTCTATCCCCCTACCACTACCCTACCACTCACTGCTCTTATACCTCTTTTGTGCCATCTCTATCCCTTGCTCATCCCCTGCTTATCCCTTGCTGCGATTCTCCCAATTTCCCCGTACCCTCCTCGCGACCTGCGTATAGGATAACCGATACATAACCGATACATAACCGATAGATATGAATACTTTCGTAATACTTTGAAACATGGCATAAACGCCCCTTACTATATGCACGCCGTCTTCTTTGTTGAATCTACGTTGTACATATTTGCACAATCCATTAAAAAGCAGTATCTTTGCAGGCGTAAACGATAAAGTATCAACAATATAGAAACTATTAAACAATAACATTGCTTATGTAGCACCACGTGCCGACAGGCGGCACAACAACATATATTTTTAACAGCATTGGCTATTATTTCGCGTGTCCAAAACCCGCCAAGTTTAAGGAGATACAACTGAAATAATAAACAATAAGGCTTCCGTATTTGGGAGTGCCTTGTACCCAATAGATTAGCATGCTCACACGTATAGTGTGAGTTTCTTAGGGTACAAAGGTCTCCTTGGCGGGTTACCTTGACACGCGATAAGAAACTCACTTTTTTCTTATCGCACGGATTGATAGCATTGCATAAATCTATCAATCTATGGCACGAAAAGACTTGGCGCAAGCCAAAGATGCAAAAAAGGACGAGTTCTACACCCAATTGGACGACATAGCCAAAGAACTCAAATACTACAAACCTTATTTCAAAGACAAAGTTGTATTCTGCAACTGCGATGACCCATACGA
>USNU01000185.1 GCA_900556095.1 uncultured Bacteroidales bacterium
GTACAAATCAGTCTCCACGACATAAAAATCCTCTCTATCAGGATGCAACAATATCAATTTATCATATACCTTACACGCCTCTTCAATCATTGATTTTTTCTGCAAAATATTCGCCAACAGCAAATTATACCAAATATTTGTCGGCTCCAATTCCACAGCTTCCCGCATCAGTTGCAAAGGTAACGTATAATCATCTCCTAACGCCAGTATACTGGACAATTCATAACGTACAGCAGCACTTCTGTTATAGATCTTCATACACTGATCGAAACAGGCAATAGCAGACTTTAAATCACCTAAAATCTTACAACGCACCCCCTCCATGAAAGCATAATCAAACTGTACTTTAGCCTCACCCTCCAAAGTAGGTTCTACCGCTTTCTTTTTATCAGCAGAAATATGGCACATGGCAGTATGGCTTGAATAAGTTGTACTTGCTTATGGAGAAACAGCACAATCGTGGTCAGGAGGGTGCGGGCTTGGCGTGTGTGAAAATGCAAGCCGAGGCTGGCGAGGAATTTATTTTCCGTGAGCGTGCTTTGGGGAGCGGGGCTATTACGGAGATCTTTGCCAATGTGCAAAAGCAGTTGGCGGAGTTCGATTCCGCTATGTTGCGTGATGCCGACTATGCCGCGCGCTACGTACCGTACGCAGGCGAGATGTATATGGGGCACCTCCGCTATTCCACTACAGGCAAAAGTGGTATCTCGTATGTCCACCCCTTCCTGCGGCGCAACAATTGGCGCGCGCGTAATCTTGTCATGTGTGGTAATTTCAATATGACCAATGCCGACGAGGTTTTTGCACACCTCAAGTCGCTTGGGCAACATCCGCGTATCAACTCTGATACTTATGTCTTGCTTGAGCAACTTGGGCATCGTCTTGATCGTGAGTCCGAACGGGTTTATGCTGAAGCAAAAAGTGAGGGCTTAACGGGGATGGCGGTAACGCAGTATATCGAGCAACATATCAATGTGGCAAATATCCTCTCTGACTGCAGTCCGCTATGGGATGGTGGTTATGTGATGTGCGGTATGACAGGTAGCGGCGAGTGTTTCTCTATGCGCGACCCTTGGGGCATACGTTCCGCCTTTTATTTCTGCAACGACGAGATGATGGTGCTGGCGAGCGAGCGTCCTGTGTTGCAGACCGCCTTTAATGTGCCAATCGAAGAAGTGCACGAACTCCTTCCCGGACAGGCGATTTTCGTCTCAAAAGACGGCGATATACGTCTCCAACAGATACTCGAACCACGCTGTTTGCAGGCATGTTCGTTTGAGCGAATCTATTTCTCGCGCGGGTCAGACCGAGACATCTATCTCGAGCGTAAGCAACTGGGTGCCAGTCTTGTACCGAGAGTTTTGGAAAGTATCGGCAATGATGTGGAAAATACGGTCTTCTCGTTTATCCCTAATACTGCGGAAGTGGCATACTATGGTATGACCGATGAGGTGCAACGACTTTCGGGAAAGCCTGTCCGTCGAGAGAAAGTGGTCTGGAAAGACATCAAACTGCGCACGTTCATCACCGAGTCAAACTCCCGAAATGACCTTGCCGCACACGTCTATGACATCACGTATGGCACTGTCCGTCCGCATATCGACAATCTGGTCGTCATCGACGATTCCATTGTCCGTGGCACCACATTGCGCGAATCGATTATTCGTATTCTCGACCGTCTGCAACCTAAAAAAATAGTCTCGCCGCAGATTCGCTATCCCGATTACTATGGTATTGATATGGCGCGTTTCTCGGAGTTTATTGCCTTTAAGGCGGCTATTGCGCTATTGCGTGACCGCGGTATGCAGAGCCGTATTGACGAAGTATATCGTCTTTGTCTTCGTCAGCGCGAGGCAATGGAAAACGGACTGCCCAAAGACCAATATCAGAACTATGTGCGTATGATTTACGAACCCTTCACCGATGAGGAAGTGTCTGCCAAGATGGCACAACTGCTCCGTAGCCCCGAAGTTACAAGCCCGGTGGAGATTGTCTTCCAGACTATCGACGGTTTGCACGAGGCATGCCCCAACCATCCGGGCGATTGGTATTTCTCGGGCAACTATCCCACTCCGGGAGGTCTTCGTCGCCTTAATCAGGCATTTATTGACTATGTAGAAGAATCTGTATCTCAATTCTAAGAATCAATTAAACAGCAAATAATATATAATGAGTAAAGCAATTCTGCGTCTCTCGGATGGCTCCACGTTTGTCGGTACCTCGTTTGGTTACGAGGCATCGGTATCGGGGGAAGTCGTGTTCAACACAGCCATGTCCGGTTATCCCGAGTCGCTCACAGACCCCTCTTATGCAGGGCAATTGATGGTACTTACCTATCCGTTAATCGGCAACTATGGTGTGCCGCCGTTCACGATGGAAAACAATGGTCTAGCCACATTTATGGAGTCAGACCATATCTATGCGTCTGCTATTATCGTGTCGGAATATAGTGGCGAATATTCTCATTGGAATGCCCAAGAGTCGTTGGGCGACTGGCTTCGCCGCGAGCATATCCCCGGAATCACGGGTATCGACACGCGCGCCTTGACCAAACTGCTCCGCGAGCATGGTGTGATGATGGGTACTATCTCCATCGAGGGTTGTGAAGACGCTCCCGAAGCACAATACGAAGGAGTCAATTTCGTGGACAAAGTCTCCACCAAAGAGATAGTGCATTATGCCCCCATTGTGCCGGTCGAAGGCACGCCGAAGAAAGTGGTATTGGTGGATTGTGGAGTAAAACACAATATTATTCGTTGCCTTATCCGTCGTGGTGTGGAGGTAATTCGCGTACCGTGGGACTACGATTTTAATACATTGGATTTCGATGGTCTTTTCCTCTCCAATGGACCGGGCGACCCCGATACTTGTTCCGCGGCGGTGGAGAATATCCGCCGGTTTATGACTTCGGAGCAGGCGAAAACCGACCTCGCCACAGTGCGTCCGCTGATGGGTATTTGTATGGGAAACCAACTCCTCGGCAAGGCGGCAGGGGCTACCATCTACAAACTCAAATACGGTCATCGTTCTCACAACCAGCCTGTGCGCCAAGTGGGGACCGACCGTTGTTTTATCACTTCGCAGAACCATGGTTATGCTGTTGATACGACAACGCTTTCGCCCGACTGGGAACCGCTGTTTATCAATATGAACGATGGTTCCAACGAGGGTATTCGCCATAAGTCCTTGCCTTGGTTCTCGGCGCAGTTCCATCCCGAAGCATGCTCCGGTCCGGTGGATACCGAGTTCCTCTTCGATGAATTTGTCAAGCGGGTACGGGGTGTCTTCTAAGTAACCCATACGGGCAAAACACAGGTGGATGTCAGGTGGATATCAGGTGGATAGCCTGTGCAAATCGTCAAATTGTAAATCGTAAAATCGTCAAATCAAATTATGAAATTAGACAATATAAAAAAGGTGCTTGTTCTCGGTTCGGGGGCACTCAAGATTGGTGAAGCGGGCGAGTTCGACTATTCGGGTTCGCAGGCACTCAAAGCCCTCCGTGAAGAGGGGGTAACCACAGTGCTTATCAACCCCAATATCGCTACTGTGCAGACCAGCGAGGGCGTCGCGGACAAGATCTATTTTGAGCCCGTATCGCCCTATTTCGTGGAGAAAGTCATCGCCAAAGAGCGTCCCGACGGAATCTTGCTCTCGTTTGGTGGGCAGACAGCCCTCAACTGTGGCGTGGAACTCTATCGCACAGGTGTGTTGGAGAAATATGGTGTGCAGGTGTTGGGTACGCCTGTGCAGGCGATTATCGATACCGAGGACCGAGAACTCTTTGTCGAGCGGCTCAACGAGATTGATGTAAAGACCATCAAATCAGAGGCTT
>USNU01000186.1 GCA_900556095.1 uncultured Bacteroidales bacterium
GGGTGTATCCATTGTAGTGAGTGCAATGCGCACGGCTTGTTTCACCAATTCCACGCAAGGGCGTTTGTGGTAGTATTCCGGAGTACGCTCGGCGGGCATAGGTTCTTGCGGGCGAGGCGCGATGCCAAGCAGTTCGGCACAAACAAGACTGCCGTTCTCGGCTTTGAACTGCGCTGCGAGGTTCTGCACGAGAGCATAGTTTCGCATTTTGCCCTCTTTATCGCCGGGCGTAGCACTACCATTGTACAATCCCGCAAGGAGAAACATTCCGCAGGCAGCACCGCAAGTCATTCGCATACGCCCCATTCCGCCGCCGAAAGAGGCAGAAAGCCGCAAGGCAAGCGACTCATCCGACAAGCCATACACGTCGGCACATGCGGCAAAAACAGACTGCGAGCAGTTGAAGCCCTGCTCAAACAACGCCTGCGCACGGGCGACGCGTTGTTCTATCTCTTGTTCTGTTATTTTCATTATCTTCTGATTTTCTGCACAAAGGTACAGCAAAAATATGATATTTGCAACTTTAACCGCCCCAAGACACATTAATCACCCTCCATTTTCCTGCCGACTGAGCCATAAAAATGCATGAAAAGTGTTTTTTTTCACAAAGACTGCCGGAATTTGGCATTAAAAGGCTGTAATTTTGCAGCGTGATTGAATGAAAGGAACGTTAATTGGCGTGTAATTAGTCGTTAATTTTTTGAGAGAACATATAATTATCCATATAATCACTCATACATCAAAAATACAAATACCTAACAATATGAAAAAGAAAAGTATCAAATCGATGAGTATGCTTGAACTTATTCAGGCAGCAGGCGAAGACTTACGCGGGTGCGAAATGAAAGAAGAGAAAATAAAAGCCGCACTACCTACCCTACGGCAATTAGCTAAACAATTGGATATAACCCACGACGAGGCAATGCTTGTTGTCGGACTATTCAACCAAGGCGGGTTCTATCGTATAGATATGGGCGATTTATGCAAATACTACAACTGCCAACCGATACAACTGCTACACTATACCAAGTTGCTCAAATTGCTGGCAAACAAAGAGTTCCTGCGTCCGAAAGGAAGCAATACATACGACATAGCCGATATGCTGATTGAGGCAGTGGAGCAGAACAAGAAACCCGAAAAGCGCAATTACAAAGACTTGGATGCGGCACAATGGTTTGAAATGCTGGGCCAGACATTGTCCGATAAAGATGAGGACGACATCACGTATGAACGGATGATACACATTCTGAGAGAACTATTGGAAGGCAACCATCACCTGAAAATAGTACAGCAACTGCACCAGATTGGCAGCAACATAGAGGAATTGCTATTGTTGCTAATCACAATGAACCTGTTTGTACAGGAGTCGGACGATATGATCGGTGAACACGATATAGAGGATATCTACGAGTGCGAACGATTTGCCAAACGGGAGGCTGTGGATGTACTGCGTGGGAGTCATAAGTTTATAAAAGAGGGTTGGATTGAGCATATCAATGATGACGGACGTGCCAACCCGAACTATTGGAAACTGACGGACAAAGCAAAGACCGAACTGCTCGGCGAACTGAACCTGCCGAAGCCGACCACCATCAAGACCGGACTATTGGAAAGCGACAAGATAACCCGTAAATCGCTGTATTTCTGTACGGATGTGCAAAAACAAGTGGATAATATAGTGGCACTATTGCAACCGGATCGTTTCAGCCGTGTACAAGAGCGGTTAGAGAAAAACGGTATGCGCAAGGGGTTTGCGTGTATCTTCTATGGCACTCCCGGAACCGGCAAGACAGAGACCGTGCTACAGTTAGCACGCGAAACAGGACGCGACATCATGCAGGTGGATATTCCCTCCTTGCGCAGCAAATGGGTAGGCGACACAGAGAAGAACATCAAAGGAGTGTTCGACCGCTACCGCGAATACTGCGAGAAATCCACCATTGCCCCTATTCTGCTTTTCAACGAAGCGGACGCCGTACTGAACAAACGCAATGAGGGAGCAACTGACAGCGTGGACAAGATGGAAAACGCCATGCAGAACATCATCCTACAGGAAATGGAGACCCTGGACGGCATTATGATTGCCACCACCAACCTGACCAACAACTTGGACGCAGCGTTTGAACGGCGGTTCCTATACAAAATCGAGTTTCCGAAACCTACGCCAAAAGAAAGCCGGCATATCTGGCAGGCGATGCTCCCTACCCTAACCGACAACGAGGCACTGATGCTCGCAGAGAAATATGCTTTCTCCGGCGGACAGATAGAAAATATCGCACGCAAGCAGTTGGTAAACAGCATACTGAACGACCAAGACGGCACAGACATAACGACTATCCGCGAGGCGTGCGACCACGAACTGCTCTACCGCAAACAGACACAAAAAATAGGTTTCTGCTAAGGAGTATTGCAGGAATGACGAAAAAAGTGTACCTTTGCGAAATAACTCTTTTTTATTAAGGTTATTAAGGACTTTAAGGACTTTAAAATAATGCATTGAATTGTATGCCAAAACAAAATTCATCCGTACTATTCAACCGATATATATGGTTGATCGATTTGATTTACTCGGCGGGATATATCACACGCGAGGAGATTGACCGCCGCTGGAGCCGTGCATCGCTCAACTTCGACCACGAGAGTATGATACCCGAACGCACTTTTCACCGATACAAAGATGCGATACAAGAGATGTTCCAGATAGATATCCGCTACAACAAATCACGGGGATACTACATTGAGAACACCGAGGATATCCAACGAGACGAACTGCGCCAATGGCTCATCGGCACATTCGCCGTAGAAAACCTAATCGGCGAAAGCAGCGAACTGAGGAGGCGTATTCTATTAGAGGATATACCCTCCGGACAACGGCACCTAACACCTATCATTGAGGCAATGCGCGACGGGATAAAAATACGTATCATGTACCAGAGTTTTCATAGTGCAGAACCATCAACCTTTATTCTTGCCCCCTATTGCGTGCGGGTGTTCCGCCAACGCTGGTATGTACTTGGTACATCGGAGAAAGGCAAGGAATTGCGCTTGTACAGTCTGGACCGAATACTTAATACAGAACGAACAACAACACCATTCGTCCTGCCCGAGAACTTTGATGCAGAGGCATTTTTTGCCAACGGATATGGGGTAACAGTGGATGAGCGCAAGCCCGAGATAGTACGCATATCGGTGGACGCTTACCAAGCCAACTACCTGCGTTCGCTACCCATTCACCCATCGCAAGAGGAGACAGAACGAAACAACGATTACTCCGTGTTCCAGTTCTTTATTGTACCCACATACGAATTTATCAAAGAGTTGCTTTCGTATGGCGGGACCCTCGAAGTACTATCACCCAAGTGGCTACGCAAGGAGATGAAACAAGAAGCCCGGACAATGAATGAGATATACAACAGACAAGAAAATGAATAATTTTGTAGCCATTGATTTTGAGACCGCCAACGGGAGCAGGTCGAGCGTATGCAGCGTAGGCGTAATAGTGGTACAAAACGGCGAAATAACCGACTCGTTCTACTCGCTCATTCACCCTGCGCCCAACTATTACGCATCGTTTTGCCAAGAAGTACACGGATTGGGGTATGATGACACAGACAATGCCCCCGACTTCCCCGATGTGTGGGAGCAGGTGGAGAAAAAAATACACACGGATTTTCCTGATGTTCCGATAGACACGATCCCCTTTGTGGCGCACAATGCCTGTTTCGACGAGGGGTGCTTGCGAGCAGTATTTGCCGCATACGAGATTAAATATCCGGAATATCTATTTATGGATACGCTCTGCGCCTCGCGCCGGCATTTCGGGAACAGTCTG
>USNU01000187.1 GCA_900556095.1 uncultured Bacteroidales bacterium
TGGTGGGCGGTAGGCCGTTTGTCTATCGTATTCATGACAAACCAGACCAAGATAAACTCAAGGACCTGCGTGCTTTCAAACGCCGTATGGGGGACAAAGTGCAACCGCAAGTGATAGAGATACTTACTATTCGTGCAATGGCGAAAGCGGTTTATTCCACTCACAACATCGGGCATTACGGTTTGGCATTTTCCCATTATACGCATTTCACTTCTCCTATCCGCCGTTACCCCGATATGCTGGTACACCGCTTGTTGGACAGATATATCTTGAGTGGAAAAGGTGAGAGTTGGTCAGCAGAACAATTGGAAGATATGTGTCAACACTGCACAGATATGGAGATACAAGCACAGGCCGCAGAGCGTGATTCTATCAAGGAATACCAGGCCGAATGGATGCAACGCTTTATAGGTGAAGAATTGGACGGGCATATCTCCGGCGTCACGGATTTTGGACTCTTTGTACAGATTGATGACTCGCACTGTGAGGGGTTAATACGTATAAACTCTATTCGTCGTGGGGAATTTTTCCAATATGACGAGAAAAACTATCGTCTTATTGCTGCCAATTCGGGCGAGACGTTCACTCTCGGCGACCCGCTTCGCATACGTGTAGTGCGTGCCGATGCTGAGAAACGACAGGTGGATTTTATCCTTGCCGATGAGGATTATACGCCCCGCAAACATACGCCCAAAGTGGTAAAAGAAAGTACAGAGAAAGCAAAAAACAAAAGCAAAGGTTTCATAAAAGGCAAAAAGCGCAAAAGATTTGCATAGTCCGTTTTTTTTCGTTACCTTTGCGGGCAGTATGAGAAAATGTTTCTTCTTTTTGGCGGCTCTGTTGGTATGTGTCATCAGCGTACAGGCGGAGGTATTGACTTTGCGCACGGGTGCGCAGGTGCAGGGTGTGATTGTCTTCCAAAACGAAGAAGTTATTGTTCTCCAGGACCGGTCGGGTGCGCGTTTCCAGTATCCGTATGCCGATGTGCTGTCTATTAGCAACGAAGAAAGTCTTATTGCAGACCAACAACAGGAATCTTCGTCGGCTATTTCCGTTCCGACAAAGAAAATCTCTGTTCTCTTGGAGTTGGCGGGCGGTGTATCTTTTATTCCCGCAGACACCATAGGAGGGTGTTTTGGTGCTAATTTGTTGGTCGGTTCGCACGATTTGCTTGGAAAGCGTATCTTCCTTGGTGGAGGTGTTGGGTATGTGGGCGAGTTTATGGGGAATGACAAGTACGCTTTTTTGCCTATTCAGTTAGCAGTACGTATTCCCTTTTTTCAGCAGAAACATAGCCCGATGGCAGGTGTGGCATTAGGCTATGGTGTGGCATTGAGTAAAGACTACCTCGGCGGATTGTATGCGGGGGCAAATATTGGCTACTGCTATCGGATAAGCAGCAAGTCCGCCTTGTATATTGCTGCCGATGTACAGTTTCAACAAGCCAAGATTGAAGCAAACGAGACCATTGAAGATGCTTCGTTTACTAACCATACCGGTCGCAGTTTCGTGCATACAGGTGTCCGGTTAGGTTTCTTTTTTTAATCATTCCTAATTGTTCTAATGGTCAAGCGAACAACAAAACAGCGCAGAAATCATCGGGTAAGCATTATGCTTAATGATAGCGAGATGCGTGCATTGCAGAAATACTGCGATAGGTACACTATTACCAATCGCAGCAAACTTATTCGTGAGACATTGATGCACAATATCCTCAAGCGTTTCGACCTTGATAATCCTACTTTGTTCGACTGACTAGTTTCTGTGTCTATGGTTATTGTAGGCAAATAAAGTCAAACCATATGTTATCTCTTTCTTTAGAGTTGGTCATTTTTAGGTTATTCAGTCGCTATTGGTTTATTATAGAATCTAAATCTGCTATTATATTGTTTGTTCTGATGCTACATCCTTCATAAGTTAGATGATATACAGTATCATAGAATAGAGAATCAAACATAACATATTTTTGTGGTGATGCTACATAGGGAATGCCATTTTGGGCTAAAGATTGCGAAATATGCAAGATGGCATCTTTATTTAATGCAAAATCTTTTTCATGATAGGCAGGCGGAAATATAATAAACATAGCATCATTGTTTCTGCAGTAATCCTTGTATTCTTTCAGAGACTTAATAACGTATTTTTTCACCTGTAGATTCTTTTTGCTTACAGGAATAAAACACTTATGTTGCCTATGTAGGTAGCAAGTAACATCGCCGTATTCATTTAGGCTACTCGCAGAGTATGGAGAAATAGAGTTTATCTCAATAGTAGAGTGATCGTTTTTATGACCTCTATAGTATGATACTGCATTCTCCAAAGCAGTAGGGTAATATCGTAATAAATGGAAGTACTGTTGAAGTGAGATCTCTCCCATTTTATTTGGCAATGTTGCCATCATTATTCTCCACGCTGTTTCATCTCCATAAAATAGGTCTGTAAATTGCATATACTCAGGAATGACTATCACAATATCTCCTTTTTTGATGTATGGCTGAACCAATAACAATTGTAATCGTAACCCTAATCCTGCGTGAGTTCCTGTATTGATTACCGGCATATTAAAATATTCCGACAGCATCCCTGAAATAAGGCCGAAACCACATCCTGAACCACCGATAATGATAATACTCGGCTCCGTCTTGTGCTCCAATCTACTTAAGGATACTTTGACATTTATCTCATGCGAATGATTTATTAAAGTTAAATAAGGACTTTTCAACATCCATACATATGTTATATAGAAAACGCAAGACAATACAAGCAAAAATAAAGTCCAGAACAATGCTAATTTCAAGATAAACTTCTTCATATTGTTAAAAAGCAAAATATATAAATTCACTATGATTGTCGGAACATGCCATTACAATAATAATCAGACTAAGAATGATATAAACGATCCACTGTATAGCCTGTGAATCTGAATATCGTAATAAATTACTTGTGTCATTTCTATTTCTCCATTCTTCCATAAACATATATGTGATAGCGCAGGCTAATGGGATATAAAAGCGTTTGTTTATCAGCCATGGAATAGTAAATAGCGATTGGGTGAAAATACCCGATACCCAGCCTACCAATGTGTTTGTTCCTGTTGCGCGGAAGATAATCCAGCCGAATACCACCAGCACAAAAGTGAATAGCATCTGCCCTGTCTCTCGCCACGTTGGTAGTAGTTTTGACTTGGTGGTGCCGTCGGGCAAGGTGATGGTAGCGACTATATCTCTGTATCGGCGATTCTTGCCGAGAAGTATCAATGGCAGGAACAAAAAGGCGTGGTAGGCACCCCAAGCGATAAACGTCCAGTTGGCACCGTGCCAGAAACCCGACAGCAGGAAGATAATGAACGTGTTGCGAATGATAACGGCTTTCTTGTATGCCTCTTTATGATGTATGCGCTCGGGTACAACAGGGCGGCTGCCACCCAACGGAATATACACATAATCGCGGAAACATGTAGTAAGCGAGATATGCCAACGCCGCCAGAACTCCGCTATGTCCCTGCTGAAATACGGTACGTTGAAGTTGCGCATCAGTTTGATACCGAACAACTTAGCCGTGCCTATGGCTATGTCAGAGTAACCTGAAAAATCGCCATAAATCTGTACGGAGAACAGCACGGCTGCAAGGAGGAGTGTGCTGCCCGAGTAGGACGCATAGTCCGCAAACACGGTATCCACATACGTGGCGCAGTTGTCTGCTACGACAATCTTTTTGGATAGTCCCCAGAGTATTTGCCGCATACCATCCACTGCCTGCGTGTAGTCGAAATGCCGTTTTTGCAAAAACTGCGGCAGGAG
>USNU01000188.1 GCA_900556095.1 uncultured Bacteroidales bacterium
GGAGCTCCGGCAACGACAGAAGTAGTACCATCTGCCACGCCAGCACCGAGCAGGGTGGGACGAGCCTGATGGGATTTCTCTTCCAACAATTCAGGTTTTGCACCAAACTCAAGCAACTGCGGGAATACGTTCTCCCAATGGAACTCAGGGTGTGGTTTTTCCAATGTACCGATCAGGAACAGGAATGATTCGGTAAACATACCAATCATAAGCACCGTACTTGCTCCCGGCCAGTGTAGTATCTTGAACAATGCACCGATGATAACTACGGATGCACCGACTGAATACACGATGTTTACTACGTTTTTGCCTTTGTAGGACTCGTACCAGTGCATAAACTTTGCCCATGGCCCTTTTTTCTTGCCTACATTTTCTGCTGCTGCCATAAAATGTTATTTTTTAGTTAGTTTTTGGGTATTATATGAAAATAATAATTTGCCAATTGGCCAAGGTTATATTAATCACCAATATAAGCCCGAACACAACGGAAACCTATATACGGACGGCTCTCATATTGATATTCATAGGAGCGGACACCGCATTGGAGGAAATAACTGATGTCTTTCCAACTACCGCCTTTGATGACCTTGCGTTTGAGAATGTCCGGATCGGACTTGCGTGCCATATAGGAATAGTCCGGATTGAGGTCGTGTACCGTAGTATTGGAAGAAGTCTGATAAGCACTGTTGGTCCATTCGGCAACGTTACCCGCCATGTCAAACAATCCGAAATCATTCGGACGGTATTGTGCCACTTTAGTGGTCGTGGTTCCGGTATCATCATTGTATGCACCACGATAGGGCTTAAAGTTGGCAAGGAAACAGCCTTTGCCGTCGCGGGCATAGTTGTTACCCCACGGATACATAGCCATTTTGCGTCCGCCACGTGCGGCGTATTCCCATTGTGCCTCGGTCGGCAGGCGATATTCTTGTGCTGGAATGCTGCTGTGCGAGTTGAAAAGCATAGTGCGCCAGTTGCAGAACGCATGTGCCTGCTCCCATGTAACACCTACAACAGGGTATTCTGCATAACCCGGGTGAGAGAAATACATGTGTAGCATAGGGTCGTTGAACGAGAATTGGAAATCACGACGCCACACCAAAGTGTCGGGGTAGATACAGATGATTTTCTTCGTAAGCAGGTCGCTTGGTTCGCGCAGAGGACGGATGATGGTGCTGTCTAAGATACCACCATTCTCATCCACCCAGAAAGTGTCCACACGAACGGAAGCTCCTTCGGGGTAGCGGCTTGTAGCGACATCAAACTTATTGCGTGGGAGCACTGCCTCGTCGTAGTTGACCCATTCGTAGCGATAATGCAAGAAGTTGGTTTTCATTGTCTTACCGTCGGAATAGTACATCGGCAAGAGGGCATCTACGATGTCTTCGTCCTTGCTGTCCCAAGGGATTTTCTTACGCCAATTGAGGGTAAAATTTTCCTCATCAAAGTCCTCATCTTTGGGTTGAACGGCAAAATCAGTCATACCAGCAGCCACGAGATAGGTCATAGCGATAGAGTCGCGCACCCAATTGACGAACTGCATATATTCGTTGTTGGTAATCTCTGTTTCGTCCATCCAAAAAGCCTCCACAGTAGCCATCATGATGTTGTCCGGCTGTTCAAACACAGCGGATTGTGTGTTGGCACCCATCATAAAAGACCCCTTTTTGATAAACACCATACCATAGGGGTTTGCCTCTTTGATGTTTCCCGGGTTGCGCGCACCCACCAACTCGCCGGCGGGCTTATTGCAACTTGCCAGTGCGATGGTCAGTGCAACCAATGGAAGAATCTTTGTCAGTTTCATATCTGTATGTTAAGTATTTATTTCTTAAAAAAAGTCTTATAAAAACACGCTTATCCCCTTATAAAAACCGCCTATCCTAAACACATCCTATAACGATTTAGAGGTAGCGAACACTTTTATATTTATTAGTACGTTTTGGTTTTAGGATATTGAATCCGTACGCCAAATAAATTTCATGCGAACCATAACTCTCAAGCAACAATTTGTTGGTGGGCAATTCGCAACTATACCCTAATTGCAGTCCTGAGATAATGTCGATATTAACCAATATGTTCACACTTCCTGCGATGCGGTAGCCCAATCCCCAACGATAGCGGTCTTTGTATTCGCATAGCAATGTGGCGTTTATATCCCATGAACGAAAATCGGACATTAGCATAGCACTCGGTTTGAGTTGCCACTCTCGATGGTCTTTGAAACGGTAGTTGTACCCGCCTGCCACATACATCGTCCCGTGCAAATGGAGCGTGGAGTGGTCATCCCAATCGATTTTCGGTTGTGTAAGGTGGCTGTAACTCCCTCCAACCCACCATGTAGAGGTGGAGTAGTAAACGCCGAGCCCCATATCAAAGGACATTCCCGATTTGCTTCCTTTCGGGATTACTTCATCAGTTTGGTCGAAATAGTCGGAACCGCTTAAGTCTTTCAGGTTCACGCTATCTCCTTTAAAACCAACGTTAATAAACCCCAAGTCCACACCAAAACTTAAATAGCCTTTACTTAGTTTCTGCCGGTAGGCATACTGTATATAGAAGGCCTGGTTGGTAAACAATCCGTACCGATCGTTCAAAAAACGTATACCGGCACCGTGTTGAGTTTTGCCTATAACAAAGGGCGAAGTGAATGAAAACCAAGTGGTCATAGGAGCGTTTTTGATATCCACGTACTGCATACGGTGCATACCCGCCACTTTCATCAAGTCGCCTTCTCCCGCCGCTGCAGGATTGTAGGCTGTCGGCAAATACATATATTGTCCTATTTGGGGGTCAAATTGCGCACGCATAACGATGGCAACAAAGATCAACAAACACAGAACAATATACCTTTTCACATTTCTATTCTCGGTGTGATTACTCAATACTCGTCTTCATTAAAGAAGAAATCCTCATCGTTGGTCGGATAATCCGGCCAAATGTCTATGATACTATCATATATCTCCTCGTCATCATCTTCCAATTCCTGAAGATTCTCAATAACTTCCATAGGTGCACCAATGCGGTTGGCATAATCCAACAATTCATCTTTGGTAGCAGGCCAAGGTGCATCCTCTAATTTTGATGCTAACTCTAACGTCCAATACATTATTCGTCCAAAGTTATAAGTTATTACTTGTTTATAATAGGCTAATAATCAGCCTGATACAAATCAAGAAAATGTCGTGTAAGCACGACCAATCGCCCATAAGGGGTGCATTTCCTCGAAATTATCGTGCAAAAGTAGTAAAAACTTTCGGTCTGTGCAAGTGTTTTTTGTAACATTTCACATTTTTCGGCATTTTGTTGCGCCCATTATTTGACACAACGGCGTCAAAAATAGTTTACTTCTGCCAAATTGCCATCTCAATATGTTCTTTTTCCCCCATGTTGCGTGCTAAGACGAAAAAATAATCGCTTAGTCTGTTGACGAAGCGGCGTTCGTCCGGATGCGGGTGGTCTATGGCTACCATCAGTCGTTCCAACCGGCGTGTGATGGTGCGGCATATATGGCAGCGTGCTACCGTTTCGCTCCCTGCGGGCAAGATAAATGCACGTAGCGGGGGAAGTAGAGCCTGCATATCGTCAATCCAATGCTCTAATTGCCGTGTGTCGTCTTCTGTCAGCCATTCTCCGGGTGCGGCACTTAGCGAAGCCCCGAGGTTGAAAAGTTTGTTTTGGATCCAGAGGAGTTGTGCATCCGAATTCTGGTGCGCAGAGAGTTGAACAAGGGCAGCGCGGAGCATGCCGACCCATGCATTCAGTTCGTCTGCCGTACCATAGGCTTCGAGGCGG
>USNU01000189.1 GCA_900556095.1 uncultured Bacteroidales bacterium
AAACACGGGGCGCAGTACGGGAAGCCACTTGCATTATGAGATACGTTATCTCGGCAACGCCATCAACCCCGAACTGTTGGTTGATTTTGCGCAAGGCGGAATCCGTTATCCCGAGACCTATATGCTGACCAAGAAGAGTACGTTTGGGCATAATAAAGAACTCAAAGCCGTGCAACAGGCTCAGTATCACCGCGTTCGTCAGGGCGATACTCTCGGAGCGATTGCCCGCAAGTACCATACCACGGTAGGTGCACTCTGCCGTATGAATAGGATAAAAGAGACCTCTCTCCTCCAAATCGGTCAGCGCATCCGCGTGCGATAGGGTACTCCACTTGCTCACCTTTCTACACACTATAGCACTTGTGTAATTATAGTAAGTATAGTGAGTAGGTGAGCAAGTAGAGTAGGTAGTTTACACATTGTGTATTGGCATTCGTGGATATCATTCATAATTCTTCATTTATAATTAAAAGTAGTTCATAATTAAAAGTAGCGGGTCTATCGTGAGTCTATCGTGAGTCTACCGAGAGGATGTCGGGTGGATAGGTAGTGTACAATGGAAAGAACAACAAAAATATGATGCTGCTATTATCACAAAAGACCAATGGATGCAATGTTCTGTAAATATAGCAACGGATATTCCTGTATTTGTACGTATCAGTTATTCTGGTAGTACTGCTGTTCGTTTGATTGATGACATTTCTGTTAAGGCTATTCTTTCTACTATTACCTATTCGAGTACGCCGATTTGTGGAATACAAAAAACGACCATTTCTTTTGATTCAAATGGTGGAGCGGGAACTGTACCGGCACAGATAAAGGAAGAGGTGGGCAAAACGGTTACATTGCCCAATGGGGACGGATTAAGCAAAGAAGGCTTTACGTTCTCGGGATGGAATACCAAGGCGGATGGCACAGGAACTGCTTATGTGGCGGAAGCAACCTATGCAATGACTGCTGAAAACGTTACCCTTCATGCACAATGGACGGCACAAGAGGTCGAGCCACCTTATGGGGTGTTGGTCGGTGCTAATCCGACCGCAGCCGGTAGTGCCTATGTGGATGGTGAAGAAGATAAAGAATTTGATCAGGCAGTTGCAAAGGCTACGATTACGGCTACTGCCAATCCGCATTATCGTTTCCACGATTGGACGATAGATGAAGGAAATGTTATTATTGCAGACGCAAAGGCGGCTACTACCACTATCACGGTGCAGAAAGAGAAAGAAACCGTCTTGTATGCTAATTTTGTATCGCTGTATCCGATTACGACAACAGTTTCTGGTGAAGGGACAATTTCTGTGGTTAATACTACTGCCGATAGTTATGTAGCAGAGGCTGCTGAAGGCGATAAAATGGAGGTGTCGGTAACCACAGATGATGTGGTTAAGTCGGTTACAATGAATGGCACGGCACTTACTGCAACTAATGGAAAATATACATTTACAATGCCCAGAGGAGCAGTAACGATAGAGGCTACTATTGTAGAGGCAGGTAAGTGGTATGTCGTACACGATATGTCGCTTTTGAACGCGGGGGATCAGATGGTCTTTGCATACCAGGAAAAGAACCACGTCGCGGGGGCATTATCAGGAGATTATTTGAAAACCGAAACCGCTACATTTAGTGAGGACAAAAACATAATCAATCTGCTTCCTGAAAACGCAACGATATTTACGTTAGGTGGCACCGAAGGTGCGTGGACGTTTGCAGATAGGAACAAGTTTTTGAATGTTAGCAGTAAATCTAAATTAGAAAATGGCACTACAGCCACAACTTGGAATGTACAGATAACTGATGATGGTGTGGCACAAATTAGTGCAGTAGCAGGGAAATCGTCTGTATTTATTCGATATAACTTGCAGAGCCCTCGTTTTGCAGCATATATAAGTACAACACAGAAAGACATACAAATTTTTACCGACCATAAATTATCCAAAACGAGACCAACGGCAAAATGGTATGCGGATGCTACACATACAAAGGAATTGACAGAGGTCTATGCAAAACAATCCATAGGGGTCGAGGCATACTTTGTTACCAATACTGACGGAGCAACAACATTCGTTTCCTCTGATGCGAGTGTGGCAACTATAGATGGTGAGGGTAATATCACGCTTGTTGGCATAGGTACTACCGCTATCACTGCTACTACTACCGAGACAGAAAATTATTTACCGAACACGGCTTCTTTTAGTCTAAATGTGATAGATGAAAATGCGTGTGTTTGGAAAGCGGCTTCAATGGGAGGTAGTAATAAAGATGCAACTCTTGTACAAGAATCTCCTGTAAGCATTGCCTTTGCAAAGAATGGTGGTTCAAATGCTCCCAAATACTATGCAGATGATAGTGCTGTTCGCTTTTATCAAAATAATACTATAACAATCAGTGGTGAAAATAAGTTTATTATTGATATAAAAGTTGTCTTTGATAAAAGCAAAGTGGGTTCTAATTTTGCAGCCAATATAGGAATATATAGCGTTGTGGGAACAATTGGGCAATGGTCTGGGGGTGCCAAAGAGGTTGTGCTGACTAACTCCGGTAGCCGTTCCGATATTGTTTCCATAGAAGTACATTATCTAAATACCGAAACGGTACGCCAGGATTGACGGAAGGCAAGTTCGGGACAATCTGTTTGGACAAGAATGTTACTACTTCGCTGGGTGCTTCTTTCTATGAGGTTGCATATCGCGAAGACCGAAATGGCGAGCCGTATAAGGTGAATTTCGATGAGGTGAAGACGCTTGAAGCAGGTGTGCCGTATATCTTCTTGGCAGAGGATGAGCAGATTACCGTGGTATATGGCGATGAGACGGCTATTGCTGCAAGCAGCAAGAATGGCTTGGTGGGTACGTTTGCGGCTATACAAGATGGTGCTGCCGGGGCAGCAGGCAATATGCTGGAGGGCAATTATCTGGTAAATAACAACCAGATTCGCCGGTGCTTGGGCAACTGCAGTCTGCCTGCCAATAGAGCCTATATCCGTATGGACGAGGTTACAACCAACGCAGTGGCTCCGCTGCCGGGGCGCCGCCGTGTAACGCTGCAGAATGCGGCTACCGGTACTGCCACCGCTTGGGAAGGCATATCCGAGGACAGTACAATGGCGCCGATGCAGGAAGGTATCTATGATGTCCTCGGGCGCAAGTTGGAGAACGCAGAGAGCGGATTCTATATCATCAACGGAAAGAAACAAGTAATCGTAAAATAACCCATAAAAATACAGAGTATTATGAAAAAGCAATATAATCAGCCTCGTGTGGAGATTGTATGTATGGAGCCGAAAACGAATATCCTTTATGCCACCAGTCTGACAATCGGTTCGGCAGGAGAGGGTATGATAGGCGACTAAAGGGCTACTCCTATACTATTTATCTACTCAGGCTGCTTGGCAATGCCAAGCAGCCTGATGGTTTCATATATAGTGGAGTTCTATACTGCAAAACGGCAAAAAAGAAAAAAGGTCTTATCCTGTCGCCTAAACCTAATCTTCTTGCCGTGTGGTTGCCGTAGTTTGGATTGAGGTGCCAATGTACAGATAGGTTGAATCAGTACAAAAATGGCGTGGGTATTGTGTATTTTAGTAAAAAGCAGTATCTTTGCGGGGTAAAAGCACAAACCTTTTAACAATATATACTATGTACACCGAATTTCAAAAACATCTGCAGCAGACGCTGCAAGAGATTCGCGACGCAGGACTCTACAAGAACGAGCGCGTCATCGTTACCCCCCAATCGTCCGGCATCCAAGTGGAGAACGGCG
>USNU01000190.1 GCA_900556095.1 uncultured Bacteroidales bacterium
TGATTTGCCGTAAGGCAAGCCACGTCGGATAAGTAGCCGTGCGACAGCCCCTGTACGAGGAATATGGTCGGAGCGGCTGTTGCTGCCGAGTTGGAGAATATGAGTGTAGTGTACTCGGTAAATGACTGCGAGAGCGTGCAACAGCCGTTGCGCCCTTTCGGCACGTAGGTGATAGTGCCTGTGGCTTTGATACGCACGAAAGTTGTCGTGCCGCTCGTGTATGTCTTGTCCACGGAGTAGGTAACGCTGGCGGTGGGTTGTATGCTCTGGTTGGTGCATACTGACTTGCAGAGCCGTTGATTGACGATACCTGCGAACTCCTGCACGGCTGCGCCTGTGGCGGCGGCAATAGCCGTGGTGCTGATTGAATTGAGCGTAATCATAGTTTAGTCCTCCTTTACTTGGTAGGGCTTTGCAGGTAACGGGAGATTGAGTTCGAGCAGTCGGCGCAAGCGTTGCAGGTCGTCTCGGTCGAATTTGACATTGCCGTCCAAAATCTCCAACGAGCCGTTTTCAATAGCCGTATCTACGAGACCAAAAGCAAAGGCTGGTATCTGGTCGTCTGCTATGTTGCCCATTGCGTTGCGCAGCGCAGGCTCGATAAAGGTCTGTGCCATACTTGGCATAAAGGGCGACAACTCCGATGTAATACTCCAGTCGGAACGCACCCACCCCGTCGATTTGATTTTGCTCTCTATGTTGGCAAGAAACGGTATCTTGTCTATCTTGGACGCGGCAATGGTAGCCACGAGGGGTTGCAACCACTTGGCGACAACCGCCGAAAGTATCTCCACGTTACTATGCATAGCCGTTGTTATTAGTTGTTACAGCAGCCACACCCGGTGTCGCATACCTTGTTGGACGGTATGACCGATGTGGTGATGTTGTTCAGCACTTGCTGCATTGCAGCGATTTGTGCCGCTGTGGTGGATAGTCCCTGCGTAGCCTTTGCGTTGAATACGGCTTGCTCTTTCTCTGCCAACAAGCGTGCTTCACGCTCGGCAGTGATTAGACCAGTGTACTCTTTCTGCATAGCGTCGAATCGGGCGCGGTCTTGTTCCCGCTTGGCATCCTCATACTTGAACAACTCAAGCATTTGCTGCGTGGTGTTCTTCTCGCTTGCAAGGATAGCCTTATCCATCTCCAACGAGGCGATTTGTTTGTTGGCTTCCGCTTGCTGTTGGCTGACATAGTCCTGTCGGTTGCCGCCAAACAGACCTCCGAATCCGCCATTGTTACCGAGACCGAGAAAACTTGCAAGTCCGAGAGAACCTGCCACGGTGTTGTACGTTCCTTGCCCTGCGCCTGTTACGCTATGGGTGTTTCCGTTTGCATCTTTGATTTCCATACTGAATGAATTTAGCATAATTGTGGCGTCTTGTACCTTTCGCCATTGGCGTGTATTGCAATCACGGTGCAAAAGTACGGACGATTATGCTGATAGCCTAATAGTTATCCGTATGTTATCAGCAAATATACAGAGACTTATATCATAATTGACGACAACTTGTGTTCAATAATGGTAGCTAGATTGCGGAAATAGGCTGATGATTTATGGAATATATGATACGCAGAATGATAATGCGTTATGCAATCATTTCGTTTCCTCCCGAGATAGTCTCTGATAGCACAGGTCGGAACTCCTTTAACACAACAAAAATGCACAAACAATGCTCGTGCTGCCACACATTCTTCTGTTTTACTTTGAGAGAGAATAATATCCGTTGATAGTTCTGTCGTCTCTGCAACAACAGAAATAATTTTTGCAAAAAGTTCGCTTTTCATTTGGATTTTTGAAATTTAAGTTGTACTTTTGCAGGTGCAGACATTCATTAAACACAATAAACGCTACAAAACCGCGATAGATTTTTACTCTCTGTCGGGGCGGTTTTGTAGCGTCATATAACATTCATCTGTCTGCAAACTTTCTGAATGTTATGTTTTTACTGACAGAGAGTTTTTCTTTTCTCTCTGCCATTATTTTTTTATGTCCGCAGGTAACTCTCTACCTCTTGCCTAAACTCCTCAAACGTCCTGCATACGACCACTTTGTTTCCAAACGCTTGCAGGCGGGGGATAACCTCTTTCTGATGTTCCGAGAGCCTGCCTGCCTTGCCGTTCTTCATTTCGATGTACAGAGCGTGGTAGCCGTTCCTGCCGATAGGTATGCACAAGTCGGGTATGCCATGGCACACACCCTCGGCGACTAACTTGCGAGCGGTCGTCTTGGTGGTATAGGCTCCGTTGGGTATCGCATAGCAGAGTACATCGGGATAACCCAAACGCAACCAACGCAGGCACTGCACCTGCAAGTCGTGTTCCGTAGGAGCGGCTTTCCTGCCGTTCTTCTTCTCCCAAAGAGTATGTAACTCGTCTATGGTCATTGTTTAATTTTATTGGAAAATCCGTGCAGACGACAAGCGACTGATTTATAGTACGTTCTTATTTTATTCCAATTTCCGTCCGTTTATAATTTCTAAACCCTTCGATTTCGAGGGGTTTAACCTATTTGCGGATTTGCGCAAAAAGGTCTATGCCATCTCAAAGTCCTTGCAGGCGAGTTGGTCTTTGGAACGGTGGATATTCCGCTGCTCGCAATAGCCGTCTGCAAAGAACGCACAAGCGTAGCAAGTATAATCAGTCGTCATAAATCTATGCCTTGTAGTTGTCAATCGCCTGTCTCCGATTACTATAGGATGTGTAGGAGACGTGTATCCATTTTGCACCTGCTTGATTGGTTTCGTACAGCAGTTGGTCGAACACACCGTGTTCCTTGATAGCGTTGTACAACTTGCGCAGGTTCTTCACGCCACGCACCTGCAAGTCCGCTGCTTCACCGCGCAGGTGTTGGCTCGTAGGCTTGCCGCCGACAGCCTTGTTGAGTGCGGAGCAACGGTAGCCACTCGTGATGTATATTGGTGAACCGAAAGCCACGCGGGCGGGCTCGAGTACATTGCGACACAATGCACTTAGATTGTCCACCACCTCTTGTGATGGCGTGTTGTCGATATGCTTGCGGTCTGCCGTCTCGCTACGCACAAACTCGGCAAGGGTAAAATGTTCGGTCAGTTTCATCAGTCTTTGTCGGTTATAATGTACCATATACCCATGCATAGCAGCCCAACCGCAAGAGCGGGAGCGGCTATCACTTGGCGGGCAATGTACGATATTTTATGAATGGTCGTTCTCATTGTTGCGAGATTTGGGCTTCTACCTCTACGCCATCGTGGTTGTACAAATGGGGTGGACGGCGGTTCTTACAGCCATTGATAGTACAGCGATACCAGTTCAGTTTCTGCACCTCCAACTTGAGGCTGTTGATAGTGTTGCGGTCGGTATGTTGCTCCTTGTAGAGTTTATCCACCTTGTCCGAGAGGGCTTTGCGCTCCTCCTCACTCTCCTCATAGAGCCTTTTCCATTCGTCCGCTTGACTATGCACCACCTCTACCTTTTTCAGTTGGCGGTTTGTCTTGATGTACAGCAGGCTGCCTCCGCCAAACGCACCCGCCAGCGAACACACTGCTGCCACTATGATGTTTATCCATTCCATATGATTGATTTTACTTTTTCAAATACACTCGTATCAATATCCTGCCTACTGCACCCACGATGAGAATAGACAGCATCAGCCAAAAACCTCGCGTGCAAGTGCGGTAGAACGTGGGGACGACTTTCTCCACCCGCACCGTCTCCGTCTGGTGGTCTTGGTAGATAGTGTCGTGCCGCTCCACAATCTTGTCCCGCCAGCG
>USNU01000191.1 GCA_900556095.1 uncultured Bacteroidales bacterium
CCTGCCATTGTTTTTCTAAACGCTCCCGGGCAGACTCTGCCGTGAGCATCCAGTCCTCTAATTCAAATGTGAAATACTTGCTGCCGAAGCGGGACTCAAAGTCCGGTCTCTTCCCGCGCAGGAAAAGCACTTCCTTGGGCGCAAAGTCAGTCAGCAGTTTGTCGATATAGTCGGCGTTGCCCTCGGCGGCGAGAAACTCACCTGTGGAGATGTCTAAAAAAGCAATGCCGATAGAGTGTTTGGCAAAGGAGACACACCCCACCCACGTGTTTTCTTTCTGCGTGAGGGTGGTATCGGAATAACTGACACCGGGCGTAACCAACTCGGTAACACCGCGTTTGACAAGTTTCTTGGTCAGTTTGGGGTCCTCCAACTGGTCGCATATCGCCACACGCAGACCCGCACGCACAAGTTTGGGCAAATAGGTGTCGAGGGCATGAAACGGAAAGCCAGCCATCTCTTGTGTCTGATTGACTCCGCCGGTGCCGTTGCTGCGGTGGGTGAGTGTGATGTTGAGTATCTTGCTCGCCCGCACGGCATCTTCGCAATAGGTCTCGTAGAAGTCGCCACAACGAAACAGCAACATCGCGTCAGGGTATTGAGCCTTGATGTCGCGAAACTGTTTCATCATCGGAGTAATCTGTTCCTTCTCTTTTGCCATTTTTCTAATTATGAATTACGAATTATGAATATTATCCAACATCTAACAGCGCAGCGGTCCAACTTCCAACAGCGTAGCGTTCTAACATCCAACAGCCATAGGCGTTCCAACATCCATCAGCGCAGCGTTCTCACTTCAAGTCCACGGTTATCTTCAGGTTATACCGTCGTCCGGTCAGGTAGTTGGGGCTTGCCCATTGGTTGCCGTAGGCGTCGCTCACCCAGAAATAGGAGTTCACGTTCCGCCAGTCCACCAGGTTGAATATCTCGAACTGCACCGCCCATTCGGCAACGTGTTTCGCACTCGGCGCACGCATAAACTTCGCCGTTTTGGCATTGAAAGCATAGGTAGCACCTATGTCGATACGCCTGTAGTCCGACATTCGCAGTTGCTTCTGACTCGCCACATTGCGCGGCGAAGCAAAGGGCATACCGTCGCTCCAAATCATCTTGATATGGAATTTCAGTTGCGGGAATTGCGGAATATAGTCTTGGAAAAGCATGGAAAACGAGTAGCGTTGTTCCTGTGGTGAGGGAATCCAACCCAAATCGGGGCGGTCAACCAGTTGCTGGCGTGCCGACATCGTGGAGAAACTTATCCAACTGTCTGCCCCGGGAACCAACTCCCCATAGAGTTTCAGGTCTAACCCTGTAGCGTAGCCCACTGCGTCGTTCCGTCCCGAATAGCGCACACGCACATTATCCACGGTGTAGGTCTCCATGCGGTCGATATATTTGTAGTACACTTCGGCACTCAGTTTGAATGGTCGTCCCCATGCGCGGAAATAGTAGTCGCCACCGAGTACCACATGCACCGAGCGTTGTGCCCGCAGGTCTTGGTTGAGTTTGATACGCGTAACGCCGTCGTCGCCGGTCAGTGTGTCGCGCAACTCCTTATAGAAAGGGGCTTGGTAGTATAGTCCGGTGGCAAAACGGAAACTGAAATCGCGTTTCCACCCCGGATTATAGACAATGCTTGCACGCGGACTGGGCAACACTTCGTTGGTCCAACTCCACCACTGCAAACGCCCGCCGACGGTCAGAATCACCTGTCCTTTCTCGGTGTTCCACTTGTGGGTGTTTTGTATGTATCCCTGTACACGCGCCGATTGCATCCGGCTGTCGCCGTTCATAGCGTAGTAGAGAAGCATTTCGTCATTGATATTCGGCAGGCTGTACCCCGTCGAGTCGCGCCATTCCCATTCGCTGATATGGTCTTTTATCAGTTCTGCTTGCCCGCTCACACCCCAACTTAGCGTGTTGTTGTCGCGTCTCCATTGCCCGCTGTGAGAGAGCGTCGCCACCCCCGCCTGCAGGCGGTTTCGCGCATGCTGATGATACACGCCTGTACCTAATACGCCCGCTCCGGTATTGGCTTCCCCGCTGGTGAAGCCGCCCAAAGAGGGCATATCGCCACTGCTGCCGTCCATCGGTTTGTCGGTCAGGAAATACTCGCCCGTGATGTCGTAGGTCTCCTGCTCGTATGTATAGAAACCGCTCAAGTCAAAACCCAACTCCACCTCTTTTGATACATGCCCGCGTGCGCCTAAAGCCGCGAAACCGGTGGTGAAACGGTCTTTTTCCTGCCCTTCGTAGTAGATATCCAGGTGCTTGGCGTCCTGCCCGCCGAAACTCTCGCTCATCGAGTCGGGGGTAAAACGATAGGTGTTTTGGCTGAAGTTGCCCAATAGCAATATACGCCAATCGCTTTTCGGATGGCGTTTCTTGCCCGGCGACCATGTGATATAGGTCTGATAATCAATAAAGTTAGGCTGATAATTACCCGCGGTTGCAAGTGAACCGAGCATATATTGGCTTGTCTTGTAGCGTATGCCGTGCATCTGCGAATATGTGCTGTCGCCATGCCCCACATATACATTGGCACCCAGCAGACTTGCCCCTATACTTGCCTCGAAGCGGTCGGGACGCTTGTATTCGATATCCAATACCGACGCCATCTTGTCGCCATATTGGGCGTCGAAACCGCCTGCCGAGAATTGTACATTCTCCACCATGTTTGGATTCACAAAACTCAATCCCTCCTGTTGCCCGCTACGGATAAGCAACGGCCGGTGCACCTCTATTCCGTTCACATACACCTCGTTCTCGTCGAAACTGCCACCCCGCACGTTGTATTGCGACGAGAGTTCGTTGTTCTGGTTCACGCCGGCAAAAGTGATGAGCAGACTCTCAATAGAACCGCCCGTCGCATCGGGCATCACCCGCGTGTTGGACGCCTCTATACCCTCCATCGTGCCGGTCTGTCGTTTCAGTCCGCGCACCTCCACCTCCTCTATCCATTGCTCGTCGGTGGGCATTTCCACATTGATATTCAGCACATCTTGCGGCTCTATCACACGCTGGCGGATAGTGGTATAGCCTATCATCGAGAAAACCAATTCCACCGTGTCGCAGTGGGCGAACAGCAGTTCGTAGTAGCCGTTCTTGTTGGTTGTTGTACCGGTCGCAGTTCCCGCTATGGCTACGTTTGCCAGTTCCACACCCCGGTTCTCGCTATCGGTTACATAGCCGTATATACGTATATTGCGGGCAAATGTTTGCCCGCAAACCGCCCATAGAAGCAAATATAGGAGTAGTCTTTTTTTCAAGTTTACCATTTAGCCACGGTGTCGTTGTAGATACTCTCTGATAGTTCGGTAATCATCGTAGCACATAGTTCGTCCTGCACGTCGCTGAGCATGCGCGACGAGTCAAATGTCTGATACGCACTATACGTCTTCTCAAAATTCTCCTCGGGGTGGAGGTTGTTGGTAAAACGCACCTGGATACGTATTGTCAACTTGGTTTCCGCCGAATAACTGTCTGCCGAGATGGCCATTGCTGTCAGGTCGTAGCCGACAATCTCGCCCTCCAACTCCAGGTCGCCGCCTTTGCGCAGCACTTGCAAACGGGTCTGCCGCTGAAAAAGGTCGCGTATGCCCTCGCTTAAGTCGTTGCTTAGTGCGGGGTTCACCATCGCCGCATTGTTCGGAAAATCCGCAATCGAGATCGAGTGCGTCGTCGAATAGTCAATGTTCGCTCCGTTGAACTTGTACGATATGGCACATCCGGACAACAACAAAGCCGC
>USNU01000192.1 GCA_900556095.1 uncultured Bacteroidales bacterium
AAGCGCACAATCACATTGCTACATTTGATTTCCACCGGATAGCCTGCTATGCAGATACCCTCCCCCGGAGCAGTCTGTCCCGCGATGGTGAGTGCTCCGTTGGCGATATTGAGTTGGCTCTTGAGATGAATCGTCCCCGACACATCGAAAACCACCGTGCGTGTGCCCGCGAGGTTGACGGCATGACGCAACGAGCCTGCGTCGTTGGGGTCATCGGAGAGACTGGTTACATGGAGGACTACACCTCCACGCCCGCCGGTAGCATACTTGCCTCCGCCTTCTGCTCCCGGGAAAGCGAGCGTTTGCTCAGGGGTAATAACAGGCTCTTCGCCCCCTCCGCACGCCGTGCAGAAAAGAGCGAAAAGCAGACATAAAAATATATTTTTAATACTCGTAGTCATTCCAAAGCGTACCATTGGAAGCACTGATATTTACATCGAAGATAGGCCAGTATTGGTGCATATCAATGTTGGTGCCTTCCTTATAGAGATAGTATTTATCAGGAGCCAGATACTCGGTTGTAGCGTCATCGGAAGCCTTTACATAAAAGGCTTTTGCTACCCAACCGTTTGCCTTGTCAAATTCTGCCGGACGGCTGTCGCCTAAGTTCAAGCCGACAAACTTGTCGAATACGTATGCATCGCCCGATTGAGCAAAGGAGTTGTCTTTCTTGTAGGTGAAATAAATCGAGTCGCAACGACCTGCATACTTGCCTGTACCAGCCCGCAGATCAGCCAAATCGCTCATTGTATTCTCCAATGATTCTTTGAGCAGTCCCCAACGCATAAGGTCGTATTTGCGGATATTCTCGCCGCAGAACTCAAATGCACGCTCGTCCACAATAGCCTCGAAAGTAAGCGGTTTCGATGCCAGACCTGCGCGGGTGCGAATCTTGTCGAATTGCTCTTGCGCACTCAGACCGTAGAGGTTGGAAGGCGCATTGCCCTCTTTGGAACCGATGGCCGCCTCGGCGAACATCAGCAGAATGTCGGCATAGCGGAGAACCGGCATATCTACACAATCTTCGTTGCTCGAATAGGTGCGCACCATCCACTCCACACGCATTTTGCCGAGGTGCATAGACGATGCGTCAGCCAACTTCTGATAGAGTTTTTTCTCATTGGCAGGCGTTTCGCGGAAACATGCACCGGCATCGCTGCTCACGCACGAACCGTTGTCGTAGTCCCATGCAAAGGGGCAGATAGTTACATCGCGGCGCAGGTCTGCCTTGTCGTATTGGAAATAGAATGTAGGTACAATCTCAATCATGGATTGGGTCTTGGTGTTCTCTTTGTTGCCATCGCCATACGACCTGGTATTGATGAGGTGTCCGGGAACACGCTCCGACATCTTCAGACCCGTGAGCGCAAGCACCTGACCACGTGCGCCATTGAGGAAAGGCAAAGCCCAGATAAACTCCGATTCGGTGTAGTTGGTCTTGTCGGCACAGAGGTCGCGCCATACTTTCTCAAATCCTCCGTTCTCCTTGGTTACCAGTTTGTTATCCTCTTTTTTGATGACCTGCGCACATGCCCACACCGCCTCTTGGTAGAGTTCTTTGCGTTTGTCGGCATCTTTCACATTGTATTGTACGGAGCAATCTTTTGTTCCCCCCTTGGTGAACGTATTCGGGCGCATTGCCAAACCGGCATACATCATATCCAGACGTGCCAACAATCCGTAGGCCAGTGCTTTGCTCGGACGCCCGGTGTAGTTAGCCGCCGTACCGGGGCAAGCCTCCGACCATGGCATCAGTTCAGCCGCCTCTTTGAGGTCGAGACGCAGTTGCTCATAGATGACATTGCGGTCGGTTTTGTCCACATAGAGGTCGTTGATATCCTTGCCGTCAAAGGGTTTGAAGCAAGCAGGGACATCACCCCACAATTTAATCATCTCCAAGTAGCAGAACGCACGCAGGGTGAGCGTCTCACCGAGCAGATAGCGGAACGTGGCATCGGTGGTATCGGAGTATGTACGAATACCCTCTGCCACTACGTTGCAACGCTCAATAGCCGAGTTGAGGTATGCCCACGGGTCCTTTCCGTTCGAGGTGGAGAGGTCGCCGGTACCTTTGCTTGTGCAATAGGAAGCCCAATCCTTGTCCTCGGATTTGCTGCTGTGTTCGATGTCGGTATTGATAGCGACATAGCCTCCACACAGACGGTTGCGGAACGATTTGTCCTCGCCGAAAGTGTCATAGATAGCACCTACCGCCTGCGCTGTCATCTCGGTTGATTTGAAGACTGACACGTCCATTGCTGATGGCGATTCGGTATCAAAGAAATCCTTCTCGCAACCTACCAACGCCAGTGCCAGAACGCTATAGATTATATATTTTGTTGCTTTCATATTCTTATTATATATAATGTGTTAAGACATTAGAATTGAATGTTCATACCTACGTTGATACCGCGGCTCTTGGGATATGCCGAGAAATCGACACCCGGAGTAAGCGGATTCTTGGAAGAACGGGTGTCCACTTCGGGATCCAATCCGCTGTATTTGGTAGCGCAGAAGAGGTTGGTACCCTGTACGTAAACACGTATGTTGTTGATTACCTTCGACTTGGTCATCCAGTCTTTGGGCAACGAGTAGCCCAATGTGAGTTGGTTGAGACGCAAGAACGAACCATCCTCCAGATGTTGGTCGGTAACCACATAGTGCGACATAATCGGCGAATAGGTGGTTGCCCCTTTCTCACTGTTCATTTGGTCGAGTTGCGTTGCCATCTCGGTGTATGCATCGCCAAACACGAAGCCCGATGTAGCCAGTACTTCCGGCATATATTGTCCTTCTTGTGAGAAGAGCGAATAACGGTTGTTGTATGCCATCGACGATACGAGGTTACGCATCTTGGTCTTCTCCGTTACGGTGGTGTACTCCATATTGCTGAGGTTCAGAATCTTGTTGCCAAACGAGAATGTGAAGTTGGCCGCCAAGTCGAAACGACCCCATTTGTCGCCACCTATGTTGAAATTGATATTGAAACCACCCGTGTGCGTAGGAACGGTGTTGCCGAGAACGACCTTGTCCTTCTCATCGATGACACCGTCACCGTTTTGGTCTTTGAATTTGATAGCACCCGGAACAGGTTGGTTGGTCAGGAACCCGTCGCCATAGTTAGCCACACCATCTGCCAATCCCCATGTATTGGTGCCGGGGATATAACTTACGAAGTCGGCTGCTGTATAGTAACCGTCTGTCTGATAGCCCACTACGTTGCCTACCGGCTGACCTACCTCAACGAGGAACTCAGCCAAAGTCAGGTATTCTGACGAACCGAAGCAACTGGTTTGTGCGCTAAGCGAACTGACATTACCCAAGTCCATTACGCGTGTACGATTGAATGCGATATTGGCATCTACCGACAAGTTGTAACTCAGGCTCTTGGAGCGTTTATCCAGAATGACTCCCTTGATAGAGAACTCCATACCCATATTGCGGGTGGAACCGATGTTCTGATATTGATAGTTGTAGCGTGCCGGCAAAGTCTGACGGATAATCAGGTCTTTGGTCGTGTTCCAATAGAGGTCCACCGTACCCGACAGACGATCGCGGAAGAAACCATAGTCGAAACCAAAGTCTCGGGTGGTGGTTGTCTCCCATTTGAGGTGCGGGTTGCTGGCAATCTTGTCCGAACCGCCTACCACCAGGATATTGCTCGTAGAGCCGTTGCCGAGGTCAAAATAAGTCAATTGGCGCGACAGGAAATCTTGGTGCAAGTAGCCT
>USNU01000193.1 GCA_900556095.1 uncultured Bacteroidales bacterium
TTGGCAAGACGCTCTTGCAGTTTCTCTTTGTCGTAGGTCGATTTGGTAGCCGCAATCTGTGCTTTGATTTGTGCAACACGATTGGCAATAGCCTCTTTGTCGCCCGCACCGTTCACAATCGTAGTGTTGTCTTTGTTGACGGTAATGCTCTCGGCGGTACCCAACATTTCGATGGTTGCGCTTTCGAGTTTGATACCCTTTTCTTCGCTGATGACAGTACCGCCGGTCAGGATAGCGATGTCCTCAAGCATTTCTTTTCTGCGGTCGCCGAAGCCCGGAGCCTTAACGGCACAAATCTTCAACTGCGCACGCAAACGGTTGACAACCAATGTAGTAAGTGCTTCGCTATCAACATCTTCTGCAATGATGAGCAACGGACGACCACTCTGTACTGCGGGTTCGAGAACGGGCAGCAACTCTTTGAGGTTCGATATTTTCTTGTCGTAGATGAGGATATACGGTTTATCCATCTCCACTTCCATAGTCTCGGTATTGGTAACGAAATACGGGCTGATGTATCCGCGGTCGAATTGCATACCTTGTACCACATCGATAGTGGTATCCATACCCTTCGCCTCGCCGATAGTGATGACACCGTCTTTGCTTACTTTGCGCATAGCGTCGGCAATCAGTTTACCAATTTCGGCATCGTTGTTGGCGGAGATTGTAGCCACTTGCTCAATCTTGTCGAAATCGTTACCTACTACCTCGCTTTGTTTTTTGATTTCAGCCACTACGGTGCTGACAGCCTTGTCGATACCGCGTTTCAAATCCATCGGATTTGCGCCTGCAGCCACATTCTTCAGTCCTTCGTTCACAATAGCTTGAGCCAGAACTGTAGCGGTGGTTGTACCGTCACCGGCATCGTCGTTGGTCTTTGATGCCACTTCTTTCACTAATTGTGCGCCGAGGTTCTCGGCTGCGTCTGCCAATTCAATCTCTTTGGCAACCGTAACACCGTCCTTGGTGATGTGCGGAGCACCGTATTTCTTGTCAATGATGACGTTGCGCCCCTTCGGACCGAGCGTTACTTTTACTGCATTAGCCAACTGGTCAACGCCTTTCTTCAGGGCTTCGCGAGCCTCTGTATTATATGTGATTTCCTTTGCCATAGTTGTAAGTCAATTTGTAAATTAGAAAAGTTGTAAATTAGAAAATGAATACAATCCGTAATTCATAAATTAGAATTAGCCGAGTATTGCGAGCACGTCGCTTTGGCGCATAATCAGGAATTTTTCGCCTTCGTATTCCAGTTCCGTGCCTGCATATTTGCCATAGAGTACTTGGTCGCCGGCTTTGAGTACCATCTCTTCGTCTTTTGTACCCTTGCCTACTGCCAACACTTCGCCGCGAAGGGGTTTCTCCTTTGCGCTATCAGGAATGATGATACCGCTAATTGTTTTTTCTTCTGCAGCCACGGGCTTTACCAACACGCGGTCTGCTAATGGTTGAATCTTACTCATGATATATTGTATTTAATAATTTCTGTTGTTCGTTATCGTAAATGCGGGCTTCGGTTGGCTTTCCTCAACGTCTTGCCTTCCTACGCCCCCGTTTCTTGTATTTCAAACTCTATGCCAAATGCAGATTTGCTCTGTTTGACAGAACACCGACTGACAGTTTGGCAGTATCCCTGAATTCACCTAAATTCTTGATATATATAGAAAAACGCAATTCTCATTTGGAAATATCAAAAAAAAGTTGTACCTTTGCGCGATTTTTGCCCGATTAGACTTATTTAATATGCTAAACGGGTGAAATTCTGTGCAAACACATGCAAAACACAATCATTGTGCATTAAAATTGTGTTGCACCTATCAAGTCAAAATGACAAAACTCGTTTTGTCATTTTGAAGAGGAGAAACTTATGGAGCATAAAACCCGCATAGCGGGTTTCTGTTGCGGAATAAGTTTCGACGAAGGGTCTGGTAGCTCAGTTGGATAGAGCAACAGCCTTCTAAGCTGTGGGTCTCGGGTTCGAATCCCGACCGGATCACCTAAATTTATTCAAAACGGTAGAAGACCGCTGAAAAAGATGACGGCATAGCCTTTCTTAGGCCCTTGTTGTCGTCTTTGTACCGCAATTTATTGCGCGATGGGGCGGCTGATATCCAAACTAAACTATGCGTCAATTAAAGATTACTAAATCTATCACCAACCGTGAGTCGGCTTCGCTCGACAAGTACTTGCAAGAGATTGGTCGCGAGGAACTGATTACGGTGGAGGAAGAAGTGGAATTGGCAGGTCGCATCCGTAATGGAGACCGTGCCGCATTGGAGAAACTGACACGCTCAAACTTGCGCTTTGTGGTGTCGGTGGCCAAACAGTATCAGAATCAAGGGCTCAGCCTGCCTGACCTGATCAATGAAGGGAACCTTGGACTTATCAAGGCGGCTGAGAAGTTCGACGAAACACGTGGTTTTAAGTTTATTTCTTACGCCGTATGGTGGATTCGTCAGTCTATTCTTCAGGCCCTTGCAGAGCAGTCGCGTATCGTGCGTTTGCCTCTCAACCAAGTGGGTTCGCTCAACAAAATCAACAAGGCTTATCAGCGTTTTGAGCAGGAACACGAGCGTAAACCGTCGGCAGAGGAACTGGCAGAGGAATTGGATATTCCTGTAGATAAGATCGCCGACACGCTGAAGATGTCGGGTCGCCACGTGAGTGTGGACGCTCCGTTTGTCGAGGGAGAAGACAACTGTCTGATCGATGTGATGGTAAATGAGGACTCGCCTAACGCCGACCGCGGACTGATCAACGAGTCGCTCTCGACCGAGATTGCGCGTGCTTTGGCTACGCTCACCCCGCGCGAGGCAGATATCTTGCGCAAGTTCTTCGGTATCGGTACACCCGAGAAGACCCTTGAAGAGATTGGCGAGGAACTCCACCTTACTCGTGAGCGTGTTCGTCAGATCAAAGAGAAGGCAATTCGCAAACTATACACCGGTCAGCGAAGCAAGACCCTTCAGACCTATTTGGGCTAAAAGGAAACTACAAGAAAGTAACAACAACGGCTGTCTGAGCAATATCAGGCAGCCGTTGCTATATCTATTTGTCGGGTTTATGTTTATTGGCGGAGGGCGGTGGAGAGTTCGTACATCACTATGCCGGCGGTAACGCTCACATTCAGCGAGTGTTTGGTGCCATACTGCGGAATCTCGATACACGCATCGCAAGCGTCCACCACTTCTTGCTGCACACCGAATACCTCATGCCCCATAATCACGGCGATGCCATTGGTGGTATTGGTCTCATTGTTTTTCCGTAGCAAATCCTGTCTTGCCTGCTCAAGCGTGATGGAGTCGTGTGCCTGCTCTATGGCATAGACACGATAACCGCGCTCTCGGAGAACACGGACAGCCTCAAGAGTATCATCGAAATGGAGCCAATCGACGGTTTCTTCTGCACCGAGAGCCGTCTTGTGTATCTCCGGATTGGGGGGACAACAGCAGATACCACACAGATAGACCCCCTCCAGCAAAAACGCATCGGCGGTACGGAAGACCGCGCCCACATTGTGTTGGCTGCGGACATTATCGAGAACAACTATAAATGGGAGTTTCTCCGCATGGTGGAACGCCTCGGGAGTGAGGCGGTTCATCTCTTGAATCGACAGTTTCTTCATACAATTTAATAGCGGAAGCCCTTATAGCCCTTCCGGCAAAGATACATAGAGAATATGTTGTTGGTCATCGATGTGGCGAATGAAGTCCTCGTGGATAGG
>USNU01000194.1 GCA_900556095.1 uncultured Bacteroidales bacterium
TTTCTACCGCATTTATGTAAACGAGGCACTGATGGCAGCCCCTGTCATCAACTCCATCCCGCTCTGCTTGGGGCTGTGTGCATTCTTTATTATGCCGTTGATAGTTTCCCCGCGCCTCTACAAGGCAATGCTCTACCAAAACTATCCCTTAAAATAGGCTTATTTGTAAATGTGCTAATTTGTAAAATGATTGCGGTGCATATTAATTGTTAATTCTTAATTGTTAATTCAAAAATGGGTACTTTCCGTTTTCTATATACACAATGGCTGAAGTTCAAGGAAGCAGGATTTGTCTTCGTAGACGAGTTGCGCCGTGTCTTTCGCGACCCCGGTGTATTGGTAATTTTTATCCTTGCGGGTATAGCCTATCCGATCCTCTATAATTTTATCTATTGGAAAGACAATGTGGAGAATGTGCCTGTGGCTGTAGTGGATATGAGTTGCTCGCCTGAAAGTCGCGAATTTCTCCATCGCTGGAATGCTTGTCCGGATATCACCATTGCTTATTCGTGTGCATCGATGCAAGAAGCGGAGACTTTGATGCGCGACCAGAAAGTACACGGAATCATCTATTTCCCTCCCGACTACGCCGCTGCCATCAACTCGGGTCTGGAGCAGGCGCATATCTCACTCTATTGCGATATGTCGTCGTTCCTCTATATGAAAGCCGTCTATCTGAGTTGCAACCAAGTAATGCTTGAGAGTATGCGCAATATCCAGATTGACCGTTATGAGGCTATGGGATATAACACAGAGTTTGCCTGGTCGCTTGTACAGGACGCCCCCTATACAGAAACCGCACTTTTCTGCCCGTCGGGCGGTTATGCATCCTTCCTTATTCCGGCCGTACTAATGCTTATTCTCCACCAGACCCTATTCTTCGGAATCTGTATGTTGGGTGGTACGGCGCGTGAGGAAAATCGACAACTATTCCTTCTGCCTGGTGCAAAACGATCTGCCAGCGTACTGCGTATCACGCTTGGACGTTCTATGGCATATTTCTTGATTTATATGGCATTGGGTGCGATTGACTTACTGCTTATCCCACGTATATTCAACCTGCCACATATCGGCAACCCTATAGACATTATGAAGTTCTATGTGCCGTTTATCTTGGCAACTATCTATTTTTCGATGTCGGTATCTGTCTTTATCCGCAACCGTGAGAGCGGTATGGTGCTACTCATCTCCTCCACTCTGATATTCCTATTTATTGCAGGTGTATCGTGGCCGCAGCAGATGCTACCCAAAGCGTGGTTATATTTGAGTTATATATTCCCCTATACGTGGGGCGCACACGGTTTTATCCACATCAACTCGATGGGCGCCACGTTGGCACAAACGAGCCGCGAATATATTGCATTGTGGATTCTCGCCGGTAGTTATTTCTGTATCAATTGTCTATTGCTCTTTATTTTAGGCAAAATCCACGACCACAAAGCCGCCAAAGGCACATTGGAAATGGAGGAAGTCGATCCTGTTTCTCAAGTCTCCGAAACCGAAATCCACATCGCAGATCCCGATCCGGAGGATGCTGCCGAATTGGCATATATGTAAACAAAAAAGAGGCTGTTAACACTTTTGTCAGACAGCCTCTTTTTCTTTTGCTATTATGTAAAGTTTTACAGATGAACCATATAACCTTTCTCGGGGTGTTCTATATTGCGGAAACCCGCCTCGTAGAGGTGGTCTTTATAGGTTTCTTGTGCCGCTAACTCACCATGTACAATAAATGTGCGGCGTACCGCCTCTACATTCACGCTGCGAGTAAGATAATCTATCATTTCCTTGTAATCTCCATGTCCGGAAAAGCCCTCTATCTTACTCACTTGGGCCTTTATTTTGTGATCAAAACCGAAGATACTTATCCATTTCAAATCCGGTTTTTGGATACGCGCACCCAATGAGGTCGGCGTACAATACCCCACAATAAGAATAGTGGTGGACGGGTCGGATATATGGTTTGCTACGTGATGCTTGATACGCCCGGCCTCAAGCATACCAGACGCAGAAATGATAATACAGGGGTTGGGGTTATGGTTCAAGGCTTTCGACTCACGAATATCTGTAATGTATCGTAGCGTATTGAAGCCGAATGGGTCATCATCAAAGCGCAAGTCGTCCTGTACTTCTTCATTCAATTCGCCCAGATACATACGGAAAATATGCGTTGCGTTCACCGACAGCGGCGAATCAACATAGACGGGTATATGCGGCAAACGTCCGTCGTTGTATAATTTATTCAATACATATACAATCTCTTGTGTACGCCCTACTGAGAAACTCGGTATCAGCAGTTTGCCCTTTTTGTACACGCATGTGCTATCTACTACGCCAAGCAATTCCTCTTCACTTACCAACGCATCATCATGCAGTCGGTCTCCATAAGTGGACTCGCAAATCAAATAATCGCACTGAGGAAAAGGCTGTGGCGAACAGAGTATATGACTCTTTGCACGCCCGATGTCGCCCGTATAGGCAATGCGCTTCACCTCTCCCTCTTCCTCTATTTCAAAACTGCAGACAGCCGAACCGAGCATATGCCCTGAATTAGTAAAGGTCAGATATACACCGTCAAACAAGCGATACCGCCGTCCGTACCCCACCGTAACAAAATGCTGCATACAACGCTCTACATGGTTGTTGTCATAAAGCGGCTGTACTTTGGGTTTATGCAGCCGATCCATTTTTTTGTTGTACCAACGAATATCCTGCGCCTGAATAAACGCTGTATCTTGCAGCATTATAGCGCACAAGTCGCGCGTGGCAGGCGGAGAAATGATGTCACCGCGAAAACCTAACTTATAGATATAGGGGAGAAGTCCCGAATGGTCGATATGTGCATGCGAAAGCACAACACAATCAATCGTTTTCGGGTCAAAACCGAGGTCTCGGTTTGCCGCATCGGTCTCCATACCCTTGCCCTGATACATTCCGCAATCCAACAAAATACGTTTACCGGAATGGGTAGTAATAAGGTGTTTGCTGCCCGTTACCTCGTTGGCAGCCCCTAGAAACTGAATGGTCATAGTATATTAGATATTGAAAGATACCTTTATTTTAACACAATGCGAAATGTTGTTCCTTCGCCGGGTTTACTGGATTTTACAAACAATTTGCCACCGTGATATTCTTCTATAATACGTTTCGATAGCGGTAATCCGAGTCCCCAACCACGTTTTTTAGTAGTGAACCCTGCTTGGAAAATACGGCGCAATGTGCGCTTGTCCATGCCCTTACCCGTATCGGTGATGTCTATCCAAACCTCTCCTTCTTCTTTCTCCTGCATCTCTACAGTTATCTTCCCCACTCCGCTCATAGCATCCACTGCATTCTTAATCAGGTTCTCCAATACCCATTCAAACAGCGGCACATTGAGCATCATCTGCCATTCATTATCCGGCAGTACCGCCTCAATCTCCACCTTGTTCGATACGCGTGTGCGCATATATGAGATAGTCTCGCGCAGCGGTTGTAGTATGTCGGTTTCCTGCAATTCGGGTTCGCTGCCTATCTTTGAGAAGCGATCGGCAATGATATGCAGGCGATCGATGTCCTTTTTCATCTGCGGAATCAATTCGTCATTCGGATAGCGGTCCGCTAACAGTTCTTGCCATGCATTGAGTGAGGAGATCGGTGTTCCTAATTGGTGTGCCGTCTCCTTGCTCAGTCCTACCCATACACGGTTCTGCTCACTGCGTTGCG
>USNU01000195.1 GCA_900556095.1 uncultured Bacteroidales bacterium
CACACTGCAAAGCGAAGCCGCTGATTTTCAACGCAAATTGGAGAACGGTGCATTTATGAGCCGCGACCGCGCCGAACGAAAACAGCAGGAGTTGCTCAAAAAACAGAACGACCTGCAGGAATTGGAGGCAAAACTGACTAATGACATTATGCTGGAAAACCAAAAACTGAATATGCAGTTGGCAGACACAATTAACAATTTCCTGCGTGAGTTCAATGCTGACGGTCGCTACCAGGTGATTTTTGCCAATGCAGGCAAAGACAATATCCTTCAAGCAGCAGACGGTTACGACATCACCGCAGAGGTGGTTGAGGCTCTCAATACACGTTACAACAAAAAGAAATAAGCCCGATTAATAGATGGCTTGGCAGTGCATTAGCGGTGGTTAGGCCACTTTTTACAAATCAATGAACTGCTATACACATAGTTTGCACAATGGTACATTTCGTTTGATAGGGAGTGTGCTGTTGTGTCTTTTTGTATGCCAACCCACTCGGGCACAGGCCATTCCCGTCCCTATGCAATACACCGAGGTGTACGATTACATAGACGAATTGATTACAGACGGGGTCATTACACGCCAAACGACAGTGCGTCCCTATACCCGCAAGCAGGTGGCGGATATACTGGTGGAGGCACAGCAGGCGGACAGTATACTCAATAGGCGGCAGAAGAAAGATCTGGCGTTTTATCTCAATGTTTTCGCACTCGAAAGGGATACTATTTCTACTAATTTCGTGCAATATACAGACCGGCGTACATTCAATTTGTCGCTTGCCAATCCGCAATTTTCGTATCTGACGAAGAATAAACTCTTCAAGATGTCGATAGAGCCGATACTTGGAATGGACTTGTACGGCTCGAAGAGAGGACTGATTATCAAGCGTTGGTGGGGAGCGGATCTGAAGATGGATATTGCACACCATGTGAGTATATGGGGATCACTGCGCGATATATCGTATAATGGTACGGCGGCATTGAGCGACAAATATTTCGCCAACGATTATGCCAAGATTGATGGGGCAAAAATAACAAAGCCCGGTTACCTTAACAATCTTGCCGGAGTACAATACAAGGAGGCAAACTACGGCGGCGATTTCTCGGATTCGAAAGGTGGTATCTCGCTTTATTCGTGGTGGGGGAGTATTGCTCTGCAGCGGGAGAATATCCGTTGGGGCGACAGTTACCACTGCTCGAATATCCTATCGGGGCGCAATCCAGCAGTGCCTATGCTCTTGCTTCAACTCACGCCTTGTCGCTGGTTTCAGTTCGACTATTTCCATGCGTGGCTTGTGTCGAATGTGCTGGATTCTACCAATTACTACGTGGAGAACACTACTACCGGCGGCACCCCCCTGCCAATAAGTTTATGGCGGCAAATATGTTCACCTTCATACCGATAAAGTATGTTTCTTTCTCATTTGGAAACTCGGTTGTTTATGCCGAACGAAATGTGCAAGCTGCATATTTTATTCCGTTCGCATTTTATAAATCGCTCGATCACTTGCTCACCAAGGGGCTGAGTGTAGAGAATCAGAACTCGCAACTATTCGGGTCGCTGTCTGTACGTCCATGGGATCATATTCAACTATATACCTCAATCTATGTTGACGAATTTAAGTTGGCACGACTGAAGAAATCCAATCCGGAGAACAATCTTGTTTCCTATTTGGTGGGCTTCAATTGGTCGGGATGGCCGCTGACCGGTTTGAGTTTGAAAGGAGAGTTTATGCGCTCATACATAGCATGTTATACCCATTCTATCAATGTGCTGACTTGGGCAAGCAATGGCTACAATATGGGGCATTATATGGGCGATAATGCGCAATCAATCTATGTGGAATTGGCATATCGTCCGATACGCGGTATGCGCCTGAAACTCACTTATACCAACGATACGAAGTTTAATTCATACGCTTATTTGCGTAGAGGAGGAAAGGATGGTGGTATCAGTCAGACCATTGCCCAAAAGCCTTTTGACAAAGCAATCTATCGAAACGATGAGGTGGCATTAGACGGTATCTATGAAGTGCATCCGAATATGTATTTGCGTGTGAACCTTACGTACAACAATGCCCGTGGATATGACAACCTCGAGCAAACAATTGTTAGTGAAGACGCAGGGGAGAAATGTACGGCGCAGTATTATCTCAACAAGTTCTGCCCGGCGTATTATCACGGGCATAATTTTACCGCCGTAGTAGGATTCTCATTTGGTTTCTAAAAAAGGCCTGATAAGAAATAGGTTTGATAGGAAATCAACCAATCCAAAAAACCTTCTCCGTGGCGCGGGTAAAGGCTGTATAGAGCCAGCGAAGATATTCTTGATGCTCCTGCAAATTACTCATTCGCTCCTTATATTGAGCAATATTACCTGCATCGATATAGACGTGTTTCCATTGCCCGCCTTGTGCTTTGTGGCAGGTAACGGCATACGCAAAACGCACTTGCAAGGCATTGTAATACTCTGATTCATACACTTTCTTAAGCATTTCTTTACGGTTGTGAATCTCAGGATAGTCCTCAGCAATACGGCTGAAAAGTGTTTGTTGGAGTTGGTAGTTTTGTTCTGGGGTGTCGGTGGTGAGAGTATCAAGCCATAGCAGGGCATCAATTTCCCAATCGTAGTCAATCGAGCGGAGCGATGCTTCTGCAAACCGGAAACCATACATCTCATGTTCGTTACGCAGGCGCACTACTTCAAGAGTGTCGCCATTGGCGAGGAAAGGCAGGTCATCGTAGTCTTGTGTCCAAAAATAGTTGTTCTTACTAACCATCAGTCTGTCACCTGACGAGATGGCATCTTCTTTCCACAAGATACGCGTCCGAACACCTTGATTGTAGAGGTTCGTACGTTTGTTGCTGCGTGTAATGATGAGTGTGTCTTCGTCGCCCGCGTCTCGGTAACTTTTCTCCAACGTCTCTACAATATCGCTGCCTTGCAGGCTGATTACATCATTGCCAAAAGTGGGTTGCAGATCATCTATCGTAGTGTGGGGGGAATCCTGTAGCAGGCGGCGCAGGCGGGTGGCATTGGATAAAATACCTGAGTCGAGGGCTTGGCGTGCCACTTGTGTTAGACAGAAATTACTGACATTCAGTCCGTAACCGCGTATGTAATCCGTATCAAGTGCGGGACTTTCTTGCGAACCAACGGGAGGTAACTGGGCATCATCGCCCAAGAGGAGCAGACTGCAGCCTTCGCCTGAATAGACATAGCGAATAAGGTCGTCCAACAAACTGCCTGTACCAAAAGCAGGACTGCTCACATGGGCGGGTGAGATTAGGCGGGAAGCAGAAATCATAGATGCTTCATCCACAATAAACAGGGTATGTTTGTGGAGATTGGTGGCGAGTGAAAAACTATCTGCACCCAATTGTTTTTGGCGGTAGATGTATTTATGAATGGTGTAAGCGGGGCGTTGCGCATATTTGGCTATCACTTTGGCAGCGCGTCCCGTGGGTGCTAACAATACGCATGGTTGGCGCAGTTTCTCAAGGGCATTGACCAATGCACTGACTACACTGGTCTTACCGGTACCTGCATAACCACGAAGAATAAAGGCTTTTTGCGGGTCGGTAGAAACAAGAAACTGTCCGAGCAAGTCGAATAAAGCCCCCTTTTCTTCGTTGGGAATGAATGGCAGTTCTGCTTTGATACGCGATATAATGAAGTCTGTCAGCACTTTTTTGATAAAAGATTTG
>USNU01000196.1 GCA_900556095.1 uncultured Bacteroidales bacterium
GATAAACAGGTTCTCGGGATTGCCTGCCAGACGCTCTGCACGGAGTTTCAGTTGCCGCACACTCTCCTCGCCACTGGCATAGAGAGTCTTGCGCCCGCCTAATTGCATCAGCACCTGCAGTGCCAAAGTGGATTTTCCGATACCCGGTTCACCGCCCAACAATACCAGACTGCCCGGCACCAAACCGCCTCCCAAGACACGATTCAGTTCGCCGTTGTGCATGTCGATACGCATCTCCTCAGTAGCCGTAACTTCCTGAATACGTTGAGGTCTTGCGCCTCCGCCGATAGACGAAAGCGGACGTTTGCCGGCGGGAGTACTCACCACGGTGTTCTCCTCGTAGGTACCCCATTCGCCACACACGGGGCAACGCCCCAACATCTGCGGAGCCTTCGCACCACAATTGCTGCATATATATTCGATAGTCTGTTTTGCCATTTTGATTATGCTATCTACAGGGAAACATCAGGGAAAGAACAGGGAAACGAACCTAACACTCGAAGGTCTTTCGCTCCTCCGCGAGGGCTGTGTTCGCAAACACCTCTTGCGCCTCCCTCAGGAAAAGATTATGGTCATCCACCCGCGCAGAAAAATGCCCGATGAGCAGTTTCCCCACATGGGCTTTTTCGGCTATCTGCGCTGCCTGACGTGCAGTGGAGTGCATTACAGCGCGACAACGCTCCGCCAAATCGTCCAAGAAAGTAGCCTCGTGATACAGCATATCCACCCCCTCGACGATAGGCACAATCTTCTCGGTGTACATCGTGTCGGAGCAGTAGGCATAGCGTTTGCGAATGTCGTATAGTTTCTCGCCATTCTCCATTCGGCGATGGCGTTCCGAAAACAAAAATCCGCAACACGGCACCGTATGCTTGAGCGGAACCGACTCCACCATCACCGTCCTGTCCTCAAAAATCACCTCGTGCTTGCGCGGATTGATGGGGTGGAAAATTACCTCGTAGGGCATATCGGCACAATAATAATCCAACCACGGACGCATCAGTCGCTCCAAATCAGGGTGCGAATAGATGTGCATCGGCTGTGTGCGGTGCTGCATACCCAACGACGAAAGCAAACCTACCAAACCGAAACAGTGGTCGCCATGCAAGTGGGAGATAAAAATGTTGTACAACCTCGAAGTATGCACTCCAAGGCGTTGCATCGTTATCTGCACACCCTCGCCACAATCCACGAGAAACGACTTGTCGCATAGTTCGACAATCTGTCCCGAGGGCGAGTTCTGCATCGTCGGGCGAGCACTTCCGCTACCCAATATGGTTACTTTACAAGGCATCATCTATCTTAAGTTATGGGGTACTGACTTACCTTTTTCAAAACAAATACCGTGCCACCCCATATCTCCGTTAATGTCCCTTAAAAACACTACCGGAATTCCTCTGTAGGGAACATTTAGTTCACTGTTAATTCAGAGAATATTAATGGATAAATGGTGGATGATTATATGTTTATAGTGCGCGGAGTGTTTCCAAATTCGTTCTTATCTTGTTGCCAAGTGCTGTCTTGCGTTCGATATGTTCCAGCACAGTCTTTACAAACGAATTACTCTCAAAACTCCCTCGAACCGACTCGAAATCAGCCACTTGCTGTGAACGATCGCCATCCACGCCGAACCCTGTCTGGCTATTGAGGTTAAACTCTTTCTTGGCATCTTCATACACCATACGGTCGAGTTTCACTACCGCATCCTGCCAGTTGTTGATGCTCTGCAAAACCAAATCAAGCGATACATCGTCCACGCTACAACCCCATATCTGTTGCAGTTTGTCTGCCGCCCACGTCCATTCGTAGATGTAGTAGTTCTCATGCATTTGGCGGAAGCGGTCTTGTATCTGTAAGTAACTTATTCCGCCCTTTTCTATTTCGTCCATCAAGCGGCTAACCTCGCTGCGAGGGGCTATGAGGCCCGCCAGATCCACCCAATCGCCAAGGCCTGTCTCTGTATCCGGTCGGAGTGCCTTGTGCAGGTCGTCCAGCGAATGGATGTCCGCCTTCTCTATTCTGGAAATCAATGAGTTGCCTAGAAACTTGGTAATACCTATCGTGTAGAGCATATCGCCATGTACCAACGATGAATTGCGTATTTTACAATTGTTGTAGCCATACACCTCGGTGTTCATACCGCTCAATGTTTGCAACTCCTTCAGTATCTCGCGCCCGCGCCACATCTTCTGTACCGTGTAGGGCGACAGCAGGTTGAAATTGATAAAATCCAATTTGTCCGGGTCTTTGCGGTTATCGCGTTTCGGCCATTTCTGTGCATCACGTATTGTCCCCACCGTACGCAGGTTGGCTCCCGGTACAAGGTATGATTCCGATTGGTTTTCAATTAGATACGAGAATGGCAGCTCGCTGGTGTCGGCATGGTTGGTGTGCCGTCCCATCACGAGCGAGAATGCCCCTATCTTCGACGGCCAAAGCAGATAACTATCCGAAGTGGTCTTCGCACCGCGTTCTGCCACACCTTGATGGATAGGTCCGAGTTTGTACATGTGGTTCGACTGGTTGCTGCCCGAACCCGCATTCAGAAACGAAAACATACCCGCAATCAGTAGGGTCGATTTATGGTGCGTTACGGTATAGGGACCCGCAAAAATAGCACACGCCTCGCCGTGCATGCCCTGGCAGTTGCTGAAGAACAGCGATTCCCCCGCCGAGTAGTGCTTGTCGAAAATACATCCCTGCCCCACAAAGCACTTGTCCACTAATGTCGAATCGCCGATTTCTACGCCTGAAGCAACGATAAAATCGGTGCATTTGACACCCGAACCGAGTTTCGTCGGAGCAAACCGATTGGAATTGACCGTACCGTTTTTCAGACGCGACACGCCTGTCAATTGTGCATAGTCGCCTATACGCGTGTTCTTGATACTGCCGCAGTTGAGAATACATACATGATCTCCTATTTCGCCCATATCGCTTGCCTGCGACTCGGCGTAATCATCTATCATTCTGTCGAGTACTTCTATCATCTTGGGGCGGTGGCGGTAGAGCGTCATCACGTATGCGAGACTCGCACTCAGATGGTTGAAGATGGGTATCTCGCGCCCGCCGCCTTCGTTCATCACCGGCACACGCACCCCGTTGCCGAACGTGGTACGCCCGTCCACCAAAATCGCATTCACGTTTTCGATACACGTGTCCGCCCCTATACGGTAGTTGGCAATATAGTTGTGTATATTATATAGGTGTACATTGTCGCCTATCTCGCAGTTGTGAATGGTGGCGTGGTTGATTCCGGAGTGGATGCTCAACCCGCCTGGTAACTCAAACTCGCGCACAAAGTTACCCATTTTCACCACACCCGAGAAATGGGCATCGCATACATACTGCGGGTCGAAACCGTCTTTTACATACACATCCGTCCAGTTCTTAGCATCGCACCCCTGTGCTACTAATTGCTGCTGTTCTTCGTTTGTTAAATTCCTATACATGTTGATTAGAGTTGAGAAGTGGATGAATTTGGAAGTTTAGGAGTAGTTGAACAAGTTAAAAAGTTGAATAAGTTTAACGCCATTCAACGAATAAACTTTCTAAACCACGCATAAACTTATAAACCCATAAACTCATAAACGAACTACTTCACCTTGTTCAGATACACCCGCGTGCAAACCTGCTTGGTGTAGGCGGGAAAATCGCCCCCGATAATCCACCCGTAGTATCCGGGCTCGCGGCGGAATAC